>DAIRFU010000596.1:0-4467 GCA_036794935.1 Kofleriaceae bacterium
GACCGCCGCCTGCCATCGCACGCCGCGGCCGGTCTCGCTCGCGCCGCTGCCCGCCGACGCGTATGCGCACTACCTCGCAGGCAAGCTCGCGCTGTATCGCCATGATCCCGCGGCGGCCGCCGCCGAGCTGCGCCTCGCAGCGCTCGCCGCGCCCCATCAGCCGATGATCTCGGTCGAGCTCGCGCGTGCGCTCGTCAAGGCGAAGCGGGCCGCCGCCGCGCGCGACGTGCTCGCGCTCGCGCGCAAGGCGTGGCCGGATCATGCCGAGGTCTGGCTCGCGTCCGGCGAGGTGCTCGAGGAGACGGCCGCCACTCGCACCCAGGCGCTCGCCGCGTATCGCCGCGCGCTCGAGCTCGAGCCGAAGGAGGAGCAGGCGTATCTCGGGCTCGCGCGGACGCAGCAGGCCGCCGGTGATGCGGCGGGGGCCGAGCGCTCGCTGCGCAAGCTCGTCGCCAAGGTCCCGTCGTCGATCGATGGCCACTACCGGCTCGCGCAGCGGCTCGAGGAGCGCGGCGACCGCGCGGCCGCGATCGCCCAGCTGCGCGCGGTGCTCGAGTACGAGCCCGATCACCTCGACGCCCGGCTCGACCTCGCGCGCACGCTGCGCCGGATCGGCAAGCTCCGCGAGGCCGTCGCGCAGACGCGCAGCGCGTTCGACCGCGCGGGTCAGCCGATGGACATCGCCGAGGAGCTGTACTGGTTGCTCGTCGAGGCCGACGATCGGCAGGGCGCGATCGATCTGCTGACCCTGCTCGACGATGACCGCAGCGATGCCGACGCTCTCACCACGGTCGCCGATCTGCAGCGCGGGCTCGGGCGGCTCGCCGAGGCGCGCGAGGTCGCCGGTCACCTGCGCGAGCTCGATCCCGACGCCGCGGCGCTCTCGCTCGCCCAGACCGATGTCGCCGAGGGCCACCTCGATCGAGCGCTCGACGCGCTGCTCGCGATCGCCCCCGCGTCGGCGCACTACCTCGAGGCGCGGCGCGCCGCCATGGACGCGCTGCTGCGCGCGGGAAACCCGCAGCGCGCCCTCGAGCTGCTCGCGCCGCTGCGCGAGGCCCACCCGGCAAACCTGTCCCTGCGGCTGGTCGAGGCGTTCGCGCGGGCCGATGCCGGCGATGCCGCGCGCGCGCGGGCGATCGCGGCGGGCCTGGCCGGCAAGCCGATCGTCGTCGCGTTCTTGCGCGCCCGCATCGCGGACCACCTCGGCGATGGTGCCGCCGCGCTCGCCGCGCTCGAGCCCGCGCTGAAGCAGAGCCCCGATCACGTCGGCTCGCTCAACCTCGCCGGCTACCTGCTCGCCGACACCAAGCAGCGGCTCGCCGAGGCCGAGCGCTACCTCGCGCGCGCACGCGATCTCCAGCCCGGCGACCCGGCGATCATGGACAGCTGGGGCTGGCTGCTCTACCAGCGTGGCCGCACCCGCGACGCGATCCGCGTGCTCGATCACGCCGCACGGTTCGCGCCGCGCGAGCCCGAGATCCTCGTACACCTGGCGACCGCGTGGGCCGCCGATGGCGCGTCGCGCACTGCCGCCACGGTCCTCGATCGCGCCGCCCGGCTGGCCCCGCCGCCGGCGCTGAAGCGCCGGATCGATGCCCTTCGGGCGTCGCTTGCGATACGATGATGTCATGAAGCGCGCCTGGGCCGCCCTCGCTCTCGTGATCGCCGCCGGCTGCAGCAATGGGCCGTCGAAGAACGACTGCAAGAAGCTGCTCGACCACCTGGTCGACCTCGAGTTCAAGAAGGCCGGCGCCGCGGCGAGCAGCGACGCGATGAAGGCCGAGATCGCGAAGCAGAAGACCGCGGTCACCGAGGCCAAGGCCACCGAGTTCATCGAGACCTGCACCAAGAAGATGGCCAAGTCGCGCGTCAAGTGCGCGCTCGCGGCGACCGAGCTCGATGGCGAGAACAGCGTCGCCAAGTGCGACGAAGCGAAGTAGCGACTCAGCCCAGCGCCGCGATGACGAGACCCGCGACGGTCTCGCCGACCGCCGCCGATGCGGTCGCGCCGTGGCCGCCGAGTCCCGCGGCCCACACGAGCCACGGCCGGTCGGGATCGCGCTCGAGCTTCATCGCGAGGCGCCTGGGGAACGTGCGCTGACACGCCCACGCGCGGCCGATCGAGGCGGCTGCCAGCGACGAGCCCGCGAGCCGCGCACGCAGCAGGCTCTCGCCGCCGGGATCCGGATGCTGATCGCCCGCCTCGGTCGGCGTGGTGTCGCACGGCGAGGTCAGGATCTGGCCGTCCTTCACGCGGAAATACAGCTCGCTGGCGCCGAGGTGCCAGACGTACGGTACGCCGGTCGGGGCGGCCGCCTCGAGGACGTAGACGTGGCGCTTGAACGAATCGAGCGGCGGATCGCCGGTCGTCCGGCCCGCCCACGCGCCCGTCGCGTCGACGACCACCCGCGCGACGTACGTGCCGCGATTCGTGAGCAGCGTCGCGCCGCGCGCCGTCGGGATGATGCGCTCGACCGCGGTCTCGCGCGCGATGCGGGCGCCCTCGGCGTAGGTGGCGAGCAGCGCGGTGATGTCGATCAGGCCGTCGCTCGGGACGTGCAGCGCCGCCTTGATGTCGACGCTGGCGAGCTGTGGCCACATCGCGACGACCGCATCGCGCTCGAGCCGGTTCGAGGCGATCCCCATGCGTGCCGCGCGGGCGATGTACGAGCGTGCCTGCGCGAGGTCATCGAACGTCAGGATGCCGCCGGTCGCCATCCACGCGTGGGAGAGCCGGGTGCGCAGGTGCGCCGCCCCCGTCACGGTCAGCGCGGTGACCAGGTCGTCCTCCGCGAGCTGGCGGCCCAGACCGGCGCAGCGACCGCTCGCGTAGCGGCCGAGCTCGGCCTCGCGCTCGAGCACGATGACGTCGTTTACGCCGCGGCGGGCGAGCCACCAGGCTGTGGACATGCCCGCAAACCCGCCGCCGACGATCGCTACGTCGACAGTACGTGGCAGCTCGGTCACGCCCAGCCTTGTAGCACACGAGCAGATTCAGGCAGACTCGCTCCATGCCACGTCTGATTCGCCTCGATACGGGAGACGAGATCGGAACCATCGATGCCAAACAGCTCGAGTTCCTCGTCGCGCAGCTCGAAGAGGAGCACGATACCGACAAGGACTACTTCATCGATCGCGACACGCTCGAGCTGCTGTCCGATAACGGTGCCGACCCCGAGCTCCTCGGCCTCCTCGAGAAGGCGCTCGCCGGCGACGACGAGATGGATATCGCCTGGGACTGACCTGGCGGCCCGCGCCGCCGAGGGCCGGCGCTAGCGGCTGATCGGGCAGCCGGTCGCACCCCGACTGGCTACTGCGGTTGCGAGGCTCACCGTCGTGATCTTGCGGCCTTAGCTTCGGCACTGCCCTTGCTGATGGCGGGGGCCATGAAGCGCCTGAGCCAGATCCTCGCTGCGGCGGCCCTCGTTGGCCCCCTCGTCGCCCCCCTCGCCGGCTGTGTCGACCAGGACCCGTACGCGGGTGAGGAGGTCAAGTCCGACAGTGGCAAGGCCGACGCCAGCGCGATCGGCGTGTTCCTCGACGCGACCTTCGAGGGCAAGCTGGTGACCACCTCGTCGTGGAACGACGAGCAGACGATCCAGGACCAGCTGCTCTACACGGTCGGCCAGCTCAACGGCTACACCGCGGTCGGCCGCGTCGACAAGGCGCAGATCTCGAACGTCCACAAGACGCAGGTCGACGGCAAGACGCAGATCACGTACACGGCGACGCTGCCGATCATCTGGACCAAGCGCAACGGCATCCCGAGCGAGGTCGAGCTGAAGTTCCCGCTCGACATCTCGTACGCCGGCCAGCAGGCGTTCGCGACCAAGTACGCGCACGACTGCGTCGACTGGGGCGCGCACGACGTCGATGCCGGCTCGATGTTCTACTACTTCCGCCCGCGCGCGTCGGGCTGCGAGCTCGCCGAGGCCGATGTCCACACGGTCACCGCGTCGGTCGCGCCGAGCCCGACCGCGACGACCGGCAAGTTCCCCGAGTACAACAAGATCTGGGAGGACAACACGCTGAGCGTCGTCGCCATCTTCGGCAAGTACGAGGACGGCGCGACCAGCGGCAGCGATGCCGGCATCGCCGCCTACAACGAGTTCGTCGGCGCGATGAAGACCGAGCTCCGTGATCGCAACCTGACCACGGTGCCCGCGTCGGTGCCGTCGAGCCCGGGCGTCAACGCCCCCGACATCGAGCTCGACGCCACCCTGCCCGACGGCAAGCAGATCAAGATCATCGCGCTGCTCACCGACAACATCAACACGGGCCTCCAGGACCCGACCTTCCGCGCTCGCTACGAGGCGCTGTCGACCCGCGCCGACTTCATCGCGTACAACGGCCACGCCGGGCTCGGCAGCAACATCCGCGCGCTCGCGAGTGCCGGCAAGTGGGTGCAGGGCCAGTACGTCGTCGTGTTCATGAACGGCTGCGACACGTTCGCGTACGTCGACA
>DAIRFU010000597.1:0-4464 GCA_036794935.1 Kofleriaceae bacterium
CAGCACGCCGAACAGCGTATCGGTCAGCGCGTCGTGAACGAGCTCGGCGGCGTACAGGTCATCGCCGCGGCCTCCGGCCCGCGCCACGAAGCGGGCGCGTGACCGCGCGAACCGCTTCGCACGCCGGCGCATCTCGTCGGTATTCTGGTGCTCGAACGCCTCGATCCATGCTTCGTCGGGATGGAACGGCTCGGGCGTCCGGCACAGTTGCTGTGCCGTATCATCGGTTTCGGTCATTCGTTCGGCTCCCTTGTCAGATCACTCTACAAGGGGGATCTGACATCCTGCCCACGCGTTCAGGGCTGCCGAACCGAGCGTCTCAGCGCTCGCAATCGTCGAGCGCGGCGATCCCGAGCGGCGTCACCGCCTCGACGATGAAGCACGTCGGCCGCTCGGTCCCCGGCGGCTGCTCGAAGTGACCTTTGATGAAGCCGCGGGCGAACAGCTCGTGCGTCTCGGGAGACGCGAAGACCTGGAGCAGGTGTTTACAGTAGATGCGCCGCAGCTCGTGCAGCGCGGGCACGGACAGGCTCTGGATCGCATCGGCGTGGGCCATGCGTGCAGTGTCGCTCTTTGGACTGACAGCGGCGAGTCAGCTGCGCACGATCCGCTGGCTCGGGTCGCGGGCCCATGCGGCACGTGCGAGACCGGCTGGCTCCGATGCATTCCATTCGCGCAGCGCAAGAAATGCGCCGCGCGCCGCGACAATCACGTGCGCGGCGGCTGCCGGCGTGATCGCGTAATCGTCGAGGGTCCGGCCGAGGTCCTGCCAGCGCAGGCTCGCGACCTCGCGATACGCGGAAAGATAACTCCACGCGGCGATCATCGGCACGCGTGCGGCGATGTGAGTGCGAATCGCGTCGTGGAGCAGGGTCGTGCGCTCGATCACGTAGAGCCAGCCGAGTGCCTCGCCCGGATCGCGAAACGGCGCGATGCCCCGGCACTGCGGCAGGCGCGCGATCTTCGCAGGCGTCAGCCCGAGCTCGAGCAGATCCTCGACGATGAAGCCGGATCGTGCACGCGGCCGGACGTCGATCACCTCCGCGAGCTTCGGCGTCAGCGCGAGCGCCGCCTCGATGGGCGCCTCGAAGCCGTAGCTCGCGACCAGCTGATCGAGGTAGCGCGTCCGCGTGACATCGAACGCCATCAGCGCGAGCCAGGGAAAGTCTGCCTCCGGATGCAGAGGACGCGTCTCGCGCTCGAGACGCAGCAGTACATGCGAGCGCCGTGGCACGCGCTGCCGCTCTGCAACACGCGTGCTGCGCCACGACGCACGGATCCCCCATCGGGCGCGGCAAATAGCCGCGTGCAGGCCAGACGTGACGAAATGCCACGTGCGGTCGCGCGCGCCGCGCCGACGAGGCCCGTTTACGTACTCGGAGCTCGCACGCGCCGACCGCTTGGCCGCTGCAAATTGCGTCGGCGTGCTCACGCTCGAAATGCTCGACGTGAATGGGCGATCAGCGGCGCGATCATGGGCACATGTCACGGCGTCCCGCGATCTGGAATATGGTCCGCCGATGAGCGAGCTGACGTTGTATGCCGACAAAGCCTGGGAGAGCCCGTGGGCGTTCCACGCGATCGTCGCGCTCGAGGAGCTGGGCGTGGCCTACACGCTCGAGCCGCTCCAGCGGCCGATCGCGAAGGACATCGGCGACACGCTACGCGCGAACGGTCTGCTCGCAAGAGTGCCGTGTCTCGTCCACGGCGACTTCTGGCTGACCGAATCGTCGGCCATCTCGGAGTACCTCGCCGAGACCTTTGCGCCGCCCGCACACCCGCGCATCCTGCCCGCGGATCCGCGGCAGCGTGCTCGCGCCCGTCAGGTGATGTCGTGGCTGCGCACCAGCCTCGCGGGCCTGCGCGACGCCCGACCGACGACGTCGGTGTTCATGCGTCCGGTCTCGACGCCACTCGACGATCGCGCGCGCCGCGATCGCGACGATCTGCTCGCCGTCACCGAGCGACTGCTCGCCGGCGCCCGTACGAGCCTGTTCGACGACTGGTGCATCGCGGACGCCGACCTTGCGCTGATGCTGATGCGCCTCGTCGCGAACGGCGATCCGGTCCCGCAGCGGGTCACGGAGTACACCGCGGCGCAGTGGCGCCGGCCATCGCTCCGCACGTACCTCGGGCACATCCCGGCGACGGCGTGACAAAACTTCGATAGTTTTCGAAATGACCATTGACAGGGCTCGGTGACGTCCGTATCAAGTCCTCGTGCCCAAGGACGACGTCGACCGTCTCGCCCGGATGTTCCGAGCGCTCGGCAATCCGCATCGACTGCGGCTGTTCCTGAACCTGCTCGACGAGAGTCGGCTCGATCTGGCGCGCGGCCGCAGCCACGACTGTTTCCTCGCGAAGCTGCTCGCCGGTATCGATCTCGGTGCGGCGACGGTGTCGCATCATGTCAAGGAGCTCTCGGACGCCGGCCTGATCCAGACCGAGCGTGAAGGCAAGCAGCTGATCTGCTCGGTCGATCCGGAGGGGCTCGCCCACCTGCGCGACGCGCTCGCCGTCGCTACTTCGAAAGTTTCTAAACTATGAGCTATCAACAGATCGCGATCGAGAAGTTCGGCACCGCCTCCACGCTGCACGTCAGCGCGCTGACGCCCCGCCCACCCGCCGACGACGAGGTCGCGATCGACGTCGCGTACTCCGGCGTCAACTTCGCCGACATCCAGATGCGGCTCTGGTTCTATCCGGACGCGCCGAAGAAGCCGTTCGTGCCGGGCTACGAGGTCAGCGGCACGGTGGCCGCGGTCGGCAAGGACGTGCAGGGCATCGCGCCCGGCGATGCGGTCGTCGCCGGCACGTACTTCGGCGGCTACGCGTCGCATGTCACGATCCCTGCGCGCCAGGTGTTCAAGCTGCCGGCCGGCGTCGATCTCGCGGCCGGCGCCGCCCTGCCCGTCAACTACTTCACCGCGCAGCTCGCGCTGTTCGAGATGGCGCGCGTGCGCCGCGGCGACCGCGTGCTCATCGAGTGCGCGACCGGCGGCGTCGGCGTGCTCGCGATCCAGATGGCGCGCCACGCTGGCGCCGAGGTCACCGGACTGACGACGAGCCCGCCGAAGAAGAGCTTCATCGAGGAGCTCGGCGCGGTCGCGTACACCCGTGACGAGTTTCGTGCCGACGAGAAGCTGCGCGGCTACGACATGATCCTCAACGCGTCCGGCGGCGCGCACATCAACTGGCAACGCGCGCGGCTCGCCATCACCGGCCGCATGGTGTGCATCGGTCTGTCCTCGGGCGTCAAGGATGGCAAGCGCAACTACCTGCGGATCGCCACCGCCGCGCTGCGCACGCCACGCATCCGCGTGCTCCAGCTGTTCGACGCGAACACTGGCATCTACGCGCTCAACGCGCTGCACGTGCTCCGCGACCCGACCTGGGTCGAGCGGCTCACCCGCGCGATGGTCGGCGTCGAGCAGATGGGCCTGCGCCCGCACATCGGCAAGGTATTTCCCGCCGACCAGGCCGGCGCGGCGCACGCGTTCCTCGAGACCAAGCAGGCGACCGGCAAGGTCCTGCTGCAGTGGTCCGGCGCCAACTGACTACTGGAGCACGGGCGCGATCGTCGTCACCGCGGCGCCCCACCACGCGATGCCGCTGTTCGACACCATCGTCGCGGCGCCGGTGTTCGGATCGATCAGCACGAACGCGCCGCCGTTCGTGAAGCCGTAGATCTGGTCCTTGAAGAACGCGACACCCCAGATCTGCGAGTACCCGGTGCCGCCGCCGATCGACTCCGCCACGAACGTCTGGGGCGCGAGCCGCGCGAGCACGTCGCCCGACGCGCCGGGCACCGTCTGCATCGTGCCGAACCCGGCGACCGCGACGAGATCGCCGCTCGACGTGTACCCGCCCATCATGTCGCCGACCTCGGTCGCCGCGCCCGTCGTCGGGTCGACCCGAAACACCTTGCCGTCGGAGTTCTCGGTGCCGACCAGCACGTCGTCGCCGGTCAGGCCGAGCACCTCGGCGGGCACGAACGACAGGCCGTTGAACGTGCCCGACAGCGAGCTCGAGAGCAGCGAGGTCACCGCGGTGGTCGGATCGACCTTGTACACGCGCGAGTACGACACGCCGATCATCTGGCCGTTCTTGTCGACCGCGATGTCGGTCATCTGGTCGGAGCCGACCGAGCCCCAGTTGAAGTCGCCCACCATCTGCACCTGCAGCGTATCCGGATCGACGCGGTACAGCGTGGTCGCGCTGTGCGCGTAGACGTAGATCGTCTCGCCGCTAGTGCCCCCGCCGTCGCCACCGTTGCCGCTGTCCGGCTGCATGCCGCCGTCACCGGTCGGGCCATCGCCGCGCGTGCTCGGACCACACGCGCACAACACGATCGAGAGCACCAGGCCTGCCAGACCGTTCTCGACGGTCTCGGCATCAGCCGAGATTCGCTCCGGTACGATCGAGTCCGCGAACTCCAGCGCTTCCCGCAGCTGCTTCTCTTCG
>DAIRFU010000598.1:0-4452 GCA_036794935.1 Kofleriaceae bacterium
CATCGCAGGTGCCGCACGCGCTCGCGTTGCGGTCGTCGCAGGCCTCGCCGAACGGGCTCTGCGTCGTGCCGTCGCCGCAGTAGGCGCCGGTGAGCGAATTCAGCGCGGTCTGGCAGTCGCCACTGCAGTAGTCGCCCATGCACGTCGCCTCGCCGTAGGGACAGCTGGCCTCGGTCACCCGGTTCTGGTCGTCGCAGGTCTCGTGGCCGTCCGGATCCAGGCTGCCGTCGCCGCACACGTTACCGCTGAGGTTCTCGATGGCATCGCAGCCCATCGCGCACAGCGTGCAGCTCTCGATGCCGTACGGACACGTCATCTCGTCGGCATTGTTGCCGTCGTCGCACGCCTCGGTCTCCGGCACGCCGTTGCCTTCCATGTCGCGATTTCCGTCGCCGCAGACGTTCGTCTTGCACGTCGGCAGGCAGTTCTTCGTCCAGCCGTTGTTCGCGCCCTCGTCGCACTGCTCGCTCGGTGACAGAAACCCATCGCCGCACGTGTTGTACAGGCAGGAGGTCAGGCAGCCGTCGTCGTCGTTGGCGTTGCCGTCGTCGCACTCCTCGGCCGGGATCGAGTTGACGGGGTCCGCGCCGTCGACGATGCCGTTGCCGCAGGTCGGCGTCGTGCAGCTCGTCGTGCAGCCGTCGCTGTTGTCCTGGTCGCCGTCGTCGCATGCCTCGGTCGGGCTCTTGACGCCGTCGCCGCATACGTTGAGCCTGCAGCTGTTCCGGCACGCGTCGTCGTCGACCATGTTCATGTCGTCGCACTCCTCGCCCGCCGCGTGGTTGACCCGGAGGTCTCCGCACTTGTAGTCGGTGCAGTCGGCGTTGCAGTCCCCGGTCTCGATCATGGGACCGGGATCGCAGTCCTCGCCGTTGTTCTCGATGCCATCGCCGCACGTCTCGAACTTGCACGTGCTGGAGCAGCCGTCCCCGTCGTGCGGGTTGCCGTCATCGCAGGCCTCCAGCGTGTCGAGCACGCCGTTGCCGCACTCCGGCTCCGTGCACTGGTTGGAGCAGCCATCGGTCTGCACGTCGTTGCCGTCATCGCAAGCCTCGATGTGGAGCGGCCCGAGCGCGTTCTCGTGTCCGTCGCCGCACACGTTGACCTGGCACATCGCCGTGCAGTCGCGGTCATCGCCGTTCATGCCGGCGCCCGCGTCGCATTGCTCGCCGGCGGCGTTGTTGATCTTGCCGTCGCCGCAGCCGGCCGACGTGCAGTCGATGTTGCACATATCCGTCTCGCCGAACCCCACTGCCGGATCGCAGTCCTCGACGCGCACGCCCGAGGTCTGGATGATGCCGTCGCCGCAGGTGTTGAGGCTGCACGCGTTGGAGCAGTCGTCCTGATTGTCGGAGTTGCCGTCGTCGCACTCCTCGAGCGGGTTGCCGCCGCCGTCCTTGTCGATCGCGCCATCGCCGCAACCGGTGCCGCCCTGGCAGTCGTCGTTGCAGCCGCCGGCGGCGCCGCCGTCATCACACTTCTCGTTGATGTCGACGATGCCGTTACCGCACACCTCCGTCGACTTGCAGTTGCCGGAGCAGCCGTCGCCCGGCAGCGTGTTGCCGTCGTCACACGCCTCGCTGACGTCGCGCACACCGTTGCCGCAGACCTCGACCGAGCGGCAGTCCGCCGCGCAGCCGTCGCCGCCGGTCGCGTTGCCATCGTCGCACAGCTCGCCGGCAGCCGAGTTCAACACGTCGTCGCCACACACCTCGCTCGACAGGCAGTTCGCGGCACAACCGTCGCCGTCGACGATGTTGCCGTCGTCGCAGATCTCGGTCGCCTGCACGATGCCGTCACCGCAGTTGTTCGTGATGCAGACCGGCTGCACCGCGGCACACTTCGTGCCCTCGGGGCAGGTGATTCCGGTCGCGCACTCGGACGCATCGGGCGAGCTCGCGCACGCAGCGGCCAGCAGCGCGCACGCGAGCGCGATGCAACGTGAAATCGAAGCCATGACTCGTCTCCGCATTAAAAAGTTCCGTGGACCATCGCGCCCGCCATGTGCGGGGTGACGACAGGCGTGATCGAGATCGTCTGCGGCGCCTGCTCTTCCTGCAGATCCTCGGGCCGGATCTGGTAGGGCTGCGGCCGGTTCAGGATCGCGAGCAGCACGCCCGCACCGATCGCGGCGCCGGCGACGCCGTAGCTGACGTAGCCGAGCATCTTCTTGGTGTCGCCGCTCGTCCGCATGTCGGTGAGCGCCGCCGTCGTCGGGCAGCCCGCGTTGTTCATGTTGCAGGCTGCGACCCGCTTGTCGTAGTCGTTGTACGAGGAGTCGGCGGCGAGCTCGAACGCGACACCGGCGATGCCGAGCGCGACGCCGCCGCCCATCACGGCGTACGGCATCCAGGTCGCGTTCCAGCGCCGGTTGTAGCGGGTCAGCTCCTCGGCCGTGTAGAGCTTGAGCTCGATCCGGAACGTCTCGCCGGGGCCGATGAACGGCGCGGTGATCCGCGTCTGGTACCCCTTCTTGTCGGCGACGAACGTGTGGCGGCCGATCCTGACGCGCGCCTTGAACGATCCGGGCGCGATGAAGACCTCCTTGCCGTCGACCGACACCTTCGCGCCGGGCTTGTCGCAGCTGACCTGGATCGTCGCGATCTGCTTGCCGAGCAGCAGCATGTACTCGCGTGCGTGCTCGAGCTTGTCCTTCTCGAGCGGCGCGTCGCCGTAGACGGTCGCCTTCTGGAAGTTCTCGTAGGCCTCGATCGGCTGGTCGAGGTTCATCTGCGCGAGCGCGAGGTTGTAGTGAATCGCCGGGTGCGGCCAGCTCTCGAGCGCCTTGCGATAGGTCTCGCTCGCGCGCGCGAACAGACCATCGTTGAGCTGCGAGTTACCTTCGCGGAACTTGAGGAGCGCCTGCTTCTGCCGCTCGGGCGAGATCCCCGCGGCCCACGGCCGGTTGTCTCCGCCGTTCTCGAGGGACTCTTCGTCGCCGGCCTTCTCGCCGGGGGCCTCGGGCGCCGGAGCCGGTGCCGGTGCGGCCGCCGGCGTCGCTGGTGGAGTCGTCGGTGTCGGTGCCGGCGTGGTCGGCTGCGCGGACGCAGTGCCGACCACCAGCACGAGGCCGAGCAATCCCCGAATTGCGTTGGTCATGAGCTCTCCCGTTACTTGAGATCGTCGACGATCGGGCTACCGATCTGCTGCTGCAGGCGCTTCACGCGCTGCTGCTCTTGGCGCCACAGCGCCTCCACCTTCGCCTTCTCGAACATCACTTCATCCTTCGCGGCCACCGCTTCACCCTGCGCCTGCTCGGCGGCATGCTGCGCCGCCTTCGCGCGCTCCTCGGCGCTCTTGGCCTGCGCCTCGTTGGCTTGCGCCTCGGCGAGTGCGGCCTCGAGCTCGGCATTCTTCTGAGCCAGATCTTCCTGAGCGGCATCGAGCTTGACGTCGACGACCTGCTTGGCCGTCTCCGCCGCCTGGCGCTCCTTCTCTTTCCGCTTCATCGCCGCGAGGTTCTGCTCCGCCTGCTGCTTCGCCGCCTCCGCTTCCTGCGTCTTGGACTCGGCGATCGCGGCCTGGCGCTTGGCCTCGGTGCGCGACTTCTGGATCACGACGAGCGCGATCAGTGCCGCCACGACGAGCACGGCCATGCCGGCGAAGCCGCCCATCACGAGGGTCCGCTTGCGGCGCAAGACGGCCTGCTCGTACACGATGACCTCGTCGAGAAACGCCTGCTCGATATCCGAGAGCCGGCCCTTGTAGCGGCGCCGGAACTTCTTCGCCTCGTCCGCGGTCTCGCCGCGCCAGAGCAGGTCGGGCGAGCGACCCTTCGCGTGCCACTGGCGCGACGCGGTGCGCAGCTGATCGATGATGACCGCGTCGTCCTGGGTCTCCTCGAGCCAGCGCCGCAGGGTCGGCCAGTTGCCGATCAGCGACTCGTGCACGATCTCGACCGTGCTGCCCTTGCCGCCCTCCATCGTCTGGACGACGAGCAGACGCGCGTCGACCATCTGATCGATCAGCCGCTGGACCTCGCCGACCTCGCGCGACAGATCGCGGAGCTCCTCGAGCGGGACGATCGCGCGGGTACGCTCGGGAGACACCAGGCGCAGCAGCACGGCGCGGATGAGGCCCTGCTTCTGCGGCCCGAGCTCCTGGATCACGTTGTCGGCGTGGCTCGCGAGCGCGCCGGCGACGCCGCCCATCGCGGTGTAGCTGGCGTGCGTGAGCATCTTGCGGCCGGCGTCACGCGTCTCCCACAGCTTGCTCGCGGCGAACTGCAGGAGCGGCAGCGCACCCGGCGTGGTCTCGAGGTGGTCGAGCATGTCCTCGACCGTCGCGGCGAGCTCGAACGAGTAGCCGGCGAGCTCGGCGGGATGCACGATCGCCTCGCGCAGGCCCTCGCGGTTCGGCGGGCCGAGGAAGAACAGCCCCTGGGTCAGCTCGGCGAGGAACGTCTGATCCTCGGCGACGCGGTCGAGGAAGTCGGAGCGGATCGACAGCACG
>DAIRFU010000599.1:0-4451 GCA_036794935.1 Kofleriaceae bacterium
CAGCGGGACGCGCATCACGTACGAGCCGATCGCGACGCCGACGAGCGCGAGCACGCCACCCGCGACGACTGCCGCGGGCACGCGGCGCGCCCGCCGCGGTGCGATGACGGTGACAGGCTCGACGCCCCGGGCGTGACGCGTCTCCCAGCAGCTCGGGTGCCAGAGCTCGATCGCGCCGCTCGACGAGACGATCGGCCGCCCCTCGTGGAGCGGGACAACACCCGTACAACGCGGACAGACCGCAGCACCCATGAGGTCATGCTAACCGAGGCGCCCCGCCGCCGATCGCGCGCGCGGGATCATTTTACGTGTGGCAACGTGTCCTACTCGCAGACCGGATCACGCCTTCTTGCGCATGATCACGAGGTGGTTGCGGAACTTCTTGTCGTAGTAGCCGAAGCGAAACCCGAGGCTGCGCTTGGGCTCGGCGGCGAACTCCTTGCGCCAGTCCGGCGCGATCGCGTTGCCTGCATCGATATGCGGCGCCTCGAAGGCGCCGTACGTCTCGTACTCGAAGCCCGCCGGCTTGCCCCACCGCGGCGCGACGCCGGTCGCGTCGGAGACCATCCAGACCGCGTGATCGAGCAGATAGCCGCGCATCAGCGAGAACGTGTCCCATGACAACAGGTAGCTCGCCGCCTTCGTCATCGCGGCGACCTGGCCCTTCGCCTCGAGGTGGCGGAGCACGCGCGGATCCGCCTTCAGGCCGGGCCCGATGCTCTTCGTGCTCTCGTTGCCGAGGTTCGCGCGGATGTGCCGCCAGATCTGGACGCGTCCGCCGGGCCGCTTGAACTGGACCTCGGCGTTGGAGAACACGCGATTGCGCTGCGCCGCAGAGCCGACCTTGCCGGCATCGGGCGCCTGCGCGATGTCGGCATCGTCGAGGTAGTGGATCGCACCGTCGGGCTCGAGCCGGAAGTAGCGCAGCGCGACCAGCTCGTAGCCGTGCAGCTTCAGTGCGGACAACCCGAAGATCAGCTGCGTCGGCAGGCGGCCACCGCGCATGGCGGCGATCATGTTGATCGTGTTGCTGAAGTTGACGCGGTAGAGAAATCGCAGCTCGGACTCCACCTTCGCCATCGCGGCGGCGAGCGCGTCGCCCTTCAGCATCGCGAGCGTGCGCGGATCACCGGCGGGCTCGAGCGACAGCGTCGTGATCTCGTCGGCATCGGGGTACACGGTGAGCGCGGTCGACAGATCACCGCCCGCGAACGGATAGACCACGCGCCGGGGCACGTCCTTCGGCACGGCATCGACGAAGAACGCGCGCGCCTTCTTGACCCAGCGCTCGCCGTACTCCGCCTGCGCCCTGCTGATGACCGCGCAGTGCTTCGCGCGGAGCCGGGCCGGCACGTGCTCGACCTCGGCGCTCGTCCCCTCGCCGCACGCGCCGACGATGAAGAGCGCCTTGCCCTCGGCCGTGAAGTCATGGCCACCGGTGGCGAGCGCGGGCGTCGAGACCGCCGGCATGCTCGCAGGTGTGGCCGGGGGCGTGGCCGGCGGCAGCGCCGGCGCGGGCACCGCGCGCACGACCGGCGGTGCGATGGCGGGCGTGGTCGGCGGCGAGGGGTTGTCGCTACCGCAGGCGGCGATCACGAGGGCGGCGAACCAGAGGGAGCGCATGGAGGGCGCCGACTATGCAACATCGCCCCCGATGCTGGCTATTGCGATTACTCGGTCAGCTGGAGACTGATATCGCTGCCGTCGCGGCGGACCGCGAGCGCGCAGCGGCCGTGGATATGGCCGGCAAGGTCGCGGAGTTGCGCGGCGCTGGTGATGCGGTGGCCGTCGACGCCGAGCAGGATATCGCCACGCCGCAGCAGGACCGGCAGATCCTCGATCAAGCGAATCCCGAGCACGTCGCCGCCGGAGACGACCGGCTCGCTCGCGACGAAGCCCAGCTCGCGCAAGGTCGCCGAAACCGAGCGCACCACGAGGTGCGTGCCACCGAGACAGCGCACCACACCGGCGCCGGCGGGCGGGCACGGCAGCGTCGCGGCCGGCCGCGGTGGCGGCGCATCGGCCGCGCGCAGCAGGGCGGCCGTGGCGAGTGCGAGCTCGTCGGCACGCAGGTTCGAGGTCTCCACGAGCACCTGGCTGCCGCGCGGGGTGACCTTCAGCCTGTCCACGAATGGCCGCAGCGCGGTCGCGCGCTCGCGAGCAATCCACGCGCCGATCGCTCGCGTGACGGCCGCGGTATCGGCCGCATCGATCGCGAGCCACGCATCGAGTGGCCGCGGCTGCGCCGATGCGATCGCGCGCAGCTCACCGGTGTCGATCGCGATCGCGATCGGATCGCGTTCGAGGTACGGCCGCGCGCGTGCCCACCGCGGATCGCCACGCGGCGAGTCCTCGCGACGCATCGCCGGTGTCGCCGCGCCGAGCGTCGCGACGAACAGGTCGGGCGCGATCCGGCTCAGCGCCGGGCAGCGCGTGACGGTCGCACGCGTCACGATCACGACGGTCGTACCGATGTCGGGCGTGACGGCGAGCGCGGCCGCTTCGGCGGTGAGTGCGGCGTCGACGACACACTCCATCCCCGTCGGCAAAAAGGGGCGCGCTGCATCGATGACCGGCCGCAGAGGCGCGAGCGCGGAGCCGTCGGCGGCCGCAATTAGCCGAGCTTGCGACGGGAGCTTGTCCAGTGCGCGCTCGCGCTCGGTAGGTGTGCGTGATGCGCACGCGGCAAGCGCCACGCAGATCATCACCCTTGCCCACGTGCTCACCCTTTTTCTGTAGCAGATGCTTGCTAAGCTGGGTCGCATGGCCACCATCAATGACGCCCACTTGCGGGAGATCTTGACGGGGTCGCCGACGGTTGCCGTGCTGGGGATCCATCGCGAGCCGGAGAAGGCGGCCTTCTACGTGCCGGAATATCTGCACGACGAGGGATATCGCGTCATCGGCGTCAACCCCGAGTTCGCCGAGGAGACGATCTTCGGCGAGAAGGTGCGGTCGACGCTGAGCGAGATCAGTGAACCGGTCGATCTCATCGACGTGTTCCGCCGGCCCGAGGCAATCCCCGCACACGTCGACGACATCCTCGCGATGACGCCACGGCCCAAGGTCGTTTGGTTCCAGCTCGGCATCAAGCACGAGGAGGCGGCCAAGCAGCTCGAGGAGGCCGGCATCATCGTGGTGCAGAACCGCTGCACGCTCGCCGATCACCAGCGGCTGGGCCTCGGCAAACCCGAGCGCCACTGACGCTCAGCGGCCGTACGCGACCAGCTCGCGCAGCCTGCGGATCACGCGTGATGTCGTGACGCCGCGTGCCGGCGCGATGAAGATGGCATCGTCGCCGGCGATCGTACCCAGCACCTCCGGCGCCTTCGCGCGATCGAGCGCGCTCGCGACCACCTGCGCCGCGCCCGGCGAGGTGTGGACGACGACGAGCGTGCCGTTGTCGTCGATCGCGCGCACCAGATCGACGAGCACGAGCTGCGGACGCGCCGCATCGGCCAGCTCGTAGTACGTGCCGCCGCCGGGCTGCGCGGCGCGCCGGGCGCCGAGCTGCGCGAGGTCGCGCGACAGTGTCGCCTGCGTGACCTCGTGGCCTCGCGCGGCGAGCAGCTCGCGCAGCTCCTCCTGGGTCGCGACCGGCCGGGTCGCGAGCAGCTCGCGAATCGCCGCGCGCCGATCGCGCGTCGCCGGGGCGGCGGAGCGCGCGTCTCTCACTCCGCCCTCCCGGACGCCGCCGGCGCCGCCGCGCCGTTCTGGCGCGTGATCAACGTGCCGACGCCGCGGTCGGTGAACAGCTCGGCGAGCACGCTGTGCGGCGTGCGGCCGTCGATCACGTGGACGCGGCCGACACCGGCGTGCAGCGCCTCGATGATCGACTCCATGCGGACGCGCGCCTTGCCATCGGCAGCGGCGAGCTTCTTGTCGAGGTCGGCGATCGTCAGGTCGGTGACCAGCTCGCCGTGCTCGAGGATGCCGGCGGCGTCGGTCAGGTAGATCAGCTTCTGCGCGGCGAGCGCGATCGCGATCTTCGCCGCCGCCGCGTCGGCGCTGACGTTGTAGCTCTGGCCATCCTCGCCGAGCGCGATCGGCGAGATCACCGGGACGTAGCCCTGACCGAGCAGCATCTCGATCACCGCGGCGTTGACGCTCGTGATCTCGCCGACCAGCCCGACGTCGTGGCCGCCGACCGGTGCGTGCTTCCTCGCGCGCAACAGCGCGCCGTCCTTGCCCGAGATCCCGAGCGCGTGCCCGCCGTCGAGGTTCAGCACCGTGACCAGATGCGAGTTGATCGAGCCGAGCACCATATCGACGACCTTGAGGTCGTGCGGCGAGGTGACGCGGACGCCATCGACGAACTGCGGCACCGGATGGCCGAGCTTCTCGAGCGTGCGCGTGATCTCGGGGCCGCCGCCGTGGACCACGATCGGCTTGAGGCCGACCGAGCGCAGCAGCTTGATGTCATCGCAGAACGCCTGCTCGAGCGCCGGCTT
>DAIRFU010000600.1:0-4450 GCA_036794935.1 Kofleriaceae bacterium
AGGCGATCGTCGCGAGTGGCTGCTGGTCGGAGGGCCTGGGCGCGATCTGGCGGGCCAGCGATGACCTGCGCTATCCGTTCACGTCGACGTTCGAGCAGATCGCGTTCGGCACGTTCCCGTGGGGCATCCTCGCGATCGTCGCGATGGCGGCGCTCGTCGGGTCGACCGACCGCAAGCAGCGCCTCGCCGGCCAGATCACGCTCGCGTGGGCATCGGCCGCCTGGATCGCGAGCGAGGTGTTCCAGCGCAAGGTCGGCTTCACGCTGTGGGCCGGCTTCCCGGCGCTCGCGATCGCGATCGGCGTGTGGTTCGACGGCGCCCTCGCCTCGCGCGTGCGCGGCAAGAGCGGCATCGCGAAGGGCACGATCCTGGTCGCCCTGTTTGTCGCGCTCGCGATCGTCGATCTCGGCAAGGACATGCAGTCGTTCTCCGAGCGCATCTCGTCGCTGCTCGTCGGCGGCGACCAGATCGCGTATCCGAAGATGTCGCGGCTGCTGTTCGTGCCGACGCGCGCGTGGATCCTCGTGATCGGTGGCATCGTCGCGGCTGGCTTCGTGCTCGCGATGATCGAGGCCCGCCGCGTGTGGCGGATCGGCATCGCGGTCGCACTCGGCGGCACCGCGCTCGCGGCCGCGTTCTGGTCGTTTGGCTGGCAGCCGGCGCTCGCGGTGCACCTGTCGTCCAAGGCGATGTTCGATACCTACCGCGAGCTGCGCGGACCCGGCGATCAGCTCGTCCTCATGGGCGACATGGGCGACGCCCCGCACGACTACGCGCCGGGTGCCAAGGTCGAGCAGGTGACCTCGCGCGCGCAAATCGTGCAGGCACTCGCCCGGCCCAACCGCGTGTTCGCGATCGCGCCGCAGACCGAGCTATGCCAGCTCCACCGCGAGATCGGCGGCAAGCCGTACTTCGTGCTCGATGACCGCAACACGCGCTCGCTGCTGCTCTCGAACCGGGTCGACGGCACGACCGACAAGAACCCGCTGCGCACCGCGATCCTCCACGAGGAGCCCGCGCAGATCCAGACCCGGCCCAAGGGCCGCGTCGTGTTCGACGGCCGCATCGAGCTGCTCGGCTGGTCGATGCCGGCGAAGGTAGGCCGCGGCAACAAGTTCACGGTGACGACGTTCTACAAGGTGCTGCAGCCGGTGCCCGGCAACTGGCGCGTGCTGTTCCACTTCGACGGCGCGCTCCGCTTCAACGGCGACCACGAGCCGATCAAGGGCCGGTGTCAGACCTCGACCTGGCAGCCCGGCGACTACATTGTCGATCGGCACGTGGTCACGGCGGGCGCGGGTGCGGTCGCGCCGGGCACCTACGAGGTCTGGACCGGGTTCTTCACCGGATCGAACCCCAACTGGAAAAATATGCCGGTCTCGCAGGCTCCCGCGGACATGCGCGACACGGCCGATCGAGTGAAGATCACGACGATCGTCCTCGACTGATCGTGGTGATTGACGCCGCTCTCGACCCAGCGGTATGACGCGAACGATGGTCAGGTCCAAGGGCGTCACCGCGGAAGTGCCGACGGTCGATCACGATCGACGTCGCGCACCGCGCGTGCTCGTCGATCTCGAGGTCGATTACGCGAGCGAGGAGAACTACCTGTTCGCGTACATCACCGATATCAGCGAGACCGGGATCTTCGTACGCACCACGGCGCCGGAGCAGCCCGGCACGCAGCTGAACCTGAGGTTCCATCCCGATGACGCCGGTCCGCCGATCGAGGTCGAGGGCCTCGTGATCTGGGTCAATCCGTTCCGCCCCGGGGCTCCGGATAACCTGCATCCGGGGATGGGCATCCGATTCGTCGAGCTGGATAACGATCTTCGCGATCGCCTCCTCGACTTGGTCCGCCGCTTTGCCTATCTAACCTGATGTCGATCATCTGCGGCACGGATCTGTCTGCACGCAGCGCGGCGGCGCTCGAGGTCGCGCGCGCCCTCGCGGCCCAGCGCGGCGACAGCGAGGTCATCCTCGTCCACGTCGCCGCCGACGAGGGCCAGGCCGCGCGCGCCCGCGAATCACTCGACGCGCAGGCGGCGGCCCAGTCCGGCGGCATCGCGATCCGCGCCGAGCTCACCGTCGGCGAGCCAGAAGATCGCCTGATCTCGTTCGCCGAGACCGAGGGCGCCGACCTGATCGTGCTCGCCGCGACCAGTGTGCCGGCGAAGCTGCTCGGCCTCGGCTCGACCGCCGAGAAGGTGATCGTCGCGGCGCGCACGCCGGTGCTCGTCGTCCGCGATCCGAAACCCTGGCTCGCGTTCGCGACCGGCGACAGGCCGCTACGCCTGCTGCTCGGCATCGACGACTCCGTCGCCTGCGACCTCGGTATGCAGTGGACGCAGGCGTTGCGCGAGCGCGGTCCCGTCGAGGTCGTGCTCGGCGCGATCTATTACCCCGACGACGCGGCCGACTATTACGGCATGCACGCCGGCGCGATCGTCGATCGCGATCCCGAGATCGAGAAGCTCGTCACCCGCGACCTGCTCCATCGCTTCGGCGACGGCCCCGGCGTCAGCGCACGCGCGCAGCGCGGCCTCGGCCGCATCGGCGATCACGTCATCGAGCTCGCGAACGACGCCGGCGTCGACGCGATCGTGATCGGCAGCGGTCAGAAGACCGGTCTCGACCACCTCGGCTCGGTGTCGTCGGTGGTCGTCCACGACGCCGCGCAGTCGGTCGTGTGCGTCCCGCCGCACGCGACCGTGCCGACGATCACCGTGCCCCGCCTGACCAGCGCGCTCGTCGCCACCGATCTGTCGGGCTTCGCGAACCGCGCGGTCCCGTTCGCGTTCGCGCTCACCGACGAGGGCGGCGCCGTCCACATCGCCCACGTCGTCGACGAGGATGCCGACGTCGACGAGACCGAGCTGCAGCGCCAGCTCCTCGCGCTCGCCCCGGCGAGCATGCACCGCGACGTCTCGGCGCACGTCGTGCGCGGCGACGATGCGGCCAAGGCGATCGCGCAGGCTGCAGCCCGCCTCGGTTGCGATGCGATCTGTGTCGCATCCCACGGGCGGTCGGGCATCACGCGCGCACTCGTCGGCTCGGTCGCCGACAAGCTCTTGCGCGCGACCCGCAAGCCCGTCCTCGTGCTGCGGCCCGCGTAGCGCGCGTCAGCGCAGCGGGTTCGAGCGCCCGCGCAGCGCGATCAGGCCCCGCACCTCGACCTGGCGCACGCGCTCGCGCGTCAGGTTCGTGATGAGCCCGATCTCCTCGAGCGTGAGCGCGCCGGCATCCGCGACATCGAGCGCGCACGTCTGCGCCAGCTCCCACGGCTCGAGATCCGGGAAGTTCAGCTTGATCGAGCCGGTGCGCGGGTTGATGTCGAGATACAGGTGATGCTTGCACGCGACCCACGGGCACGGCCGGGGCGCGTCCCGGCAGTCCTCGCGCGTGTGCGGCCGCTCGACGTCCTCCACCGGCGGGTACAGCTCCGCGCCGCGCGCCAGCTCCGCGCGGGTCAACCGCTTGAGTGCGATCGTCTTGCTGCGCGGCCGGTCGCGCCGGCTGCGCGAGCGCGGCGTGACCTTGCGGCTGACCGCCGGCACCTCTCCGTACTCCGCGCCGCTCGTCACGTCGTCGAGCTGCACCTCCTCCAGAACCGAGTCGATCAAAGCCCCGAGCTCCCCTTCGCAATCGTCGGTCATGGCTGTCCTCCCGCGGGCATGACGAGGCACGACGACGCCACGAGCGGGCTCCAGCCAGAGCCCTCGCTGCTCGCATCGCGTGTGCGTCCCTTCCGGTTCCCGCGTACTCACCCTAAGGGCGCTTACATAAGCTACGCAAGATCCCTCGATCCAAAAATCGTAGGTAGAGATCTCGGCGAATTCATCTTCGTGGTGTACGGATCCGATCGATGAGCCGGGTCCCCGAGCCGCGAGCCCGTTCGACGAGCTGGGGAGGCGCGCGCGAAGGCGCCGGCCGGCCCGCGCGCGGCCCCATCGCCAGCGAGCCGCACAAGACACGCCCGCGCCTCGCCGGCACTCGTCATCCCGTCCACGTGACGTCGCGGGTCGCCCGCCCGGCGCGGCTCGCGCGCGGCACCGCCCATCGCGCGCTCCGCCGCGCGCTGCGGCTGCCGCTCGGGCGCAGAGACTTCCCCGTCGTGCACCACGACGTGCTGCGCGATCGGCTCGAGCTCGTGGTCGAGGCCGATGACGCGACCGCGCTCGCGCGCGGCATGCAGGGCTTGCAGGTCTCGGCTGCCCGCTCGGTCAACCGTGCCGCGCGGCGCCGCGGCTGCGTATTCGTCGATCGCTACCGGATGCGGATCCTGACCACCCGCGCCGCGGTGCGCGACACCCTCGGCCGCCTGCCCGTCGCGCATGCCGCGCGGACCACGGCGTGGCCCGAGACGTACCTGCTCCGCATCGAGAGCGCGCGCACGCCGCCGCGCCGCTGGATCCGCACTCGTGCCGACGAGGACTCGTGAGGCCCAGCC
>DAIRFU010000601.1:0-3106 GCA_036794935.1 Kofleriaceae bacterium
ATCACAGCCTGGCCACCGACAGCGTGTTCGCCGAGGTCCAGCTCGTGTCGTGCCGTAACGTGCTCATCTACTTCGAGAAGGATCTGCAGGAACGCGCGCTCGGCCTGCTCGCCGACTCGCTGGCCCGCCGCGGCTTCCTCGGCCTCGGCATCAAGGAGACGCTGCGCTTCTCCCGTCACGCACCGGCGTTCGTCGAGTGCTCGGCGGACGCGCGGATCTATCGCAAGCTATGATGGCGCGCGGTTTCGATCTCATCGTGATCGGTGGCTCGGCCGGAGCGCTCGAGCCGCTGCTCGAGATCGTCGGCCAGCTGCCGGCCGAGCTCGCGGCTCCGCTCGCGGTCGTCGTCCACCTGAGACCGGGCCAGCCGAGCCTGGTCCCCGGCCTGCTCGCCGACGCGACGTCGCGCGCGATCCGCGAGCCCGAGGACAAGGAGCCGCTGCTGCCGCACACGATCTACGTCGCGCCGCCGAACTACCACATGCTCGTCGAGCGCCGGCGGTCCATCGCGCTGTCCGTCGACGACCCGGTGAACTTCTCGCGACCGTCGATCGACGTGCTGTTCGAGTCCGCCGCCGACGCGTTCGGCGCCGGTGTGATCGGGCTCGTGCTGTCGGGGGCGAACGTCGACGGGGCCGCCGGGCTCGCACGGATCGCGGGCGCGGGCGGGATCGCGCTGGTCCAGCATCTCGCGTCGGCCGCGTACCCGGCGATGCCGGAGGCCGCCGCGCGACAGGTCCCGTCCGCGCGAGCGCTCGCGCCTGGCGACGTCGCCCCGTTTCTCGCGCGGCTGTCCGCGCCGCGTTCGGTCCTGGAGCCACTGCCATGAACCCAGATCCCGTGAAGATCCTGCTCGTCGACGATACTCCCCAGAACCTCGTGGCACTCGAGGCGCTGCTGCGGCGATCCGATATCGAGCTCGTCAGCGTGACATCGGGCGCACAGGCGCTCGAGCAGTGCCTCGTCCACGAGCTCGCGCTCGCCCTCATCGATGTCCAGATGCCCGAAATGGACGGCTTCGAGCTCGCCGAGCTGATGCGCGGCACCGACCGCACGAAGCAGGTCCCGATCATCTTCGTCACCGCCGGGCCACGCGACCAGCGCCGCACGTTCAAGGGGTACGAGACCGGCGCGGTCGACTTCTTGTACAAGCCAGTCGACGCACACATCCTGTCGAGCAAGGTCAACGTCTTCATCGAGCTCGCGCGTCAACGCCGCCAGCTCGCCGAGGCGCTCCAGCTCAACGAGATGTTCATGGGAATCGTGGGTCACGATCTGCGCAACCCACTCGCGGCGCTCAGCGCCGGCATGGAGCTGCTCGCGGGCGGGCTGCGGGACGAACGTCACCTCGAGGTGCTCGCGCGAATGCGGTCCTCGGGCGCCCGCATGGAGACCATGATCAACGAGCTGCTCGACGTCACGCGCGCCCGCCTCGCGCCCGGCCTCGGCCTCGCGCGCACGCGCCAGCCCCTGGATCTCCGCGAGCTGCTCGCCCGCACGATCGACGAGCTGCGCATCGTCCACCGGCGCGAGATCATCCTCGAGGCGCACGGCAACTGCACGATCGCCGGCGATCCGGACCGCCTGCTCCAGCTGTTCTCGAACCTGCTCGCGAACGCGATCGCCCATGGTCTGCCGAACACCTCGATCACCGCGCGGATCGCGCGCTGTGACGACGAGAGCGTCGTCGAGATCCACAACCACGGCACGATCCCGACGGAGGTCATGACGACCTTGTTCGAGCCGTTCCGCCGCTCGCGCAACCAGACCGGCGGCCTCGGGCTCGGGCTCTACATCGCCAAGCAGATCGCGAAGGCGCACGACGGCGACATCGCCGCGCGGTCGTCGCCGGAGAGCGGCACCATCTTCACGGTGCGGTTGCCTCGTCACGACGCGACGGCATTCGTCGCGCAGCACGCCGGCTGAGCCGGTCAGCCGCGCGGCGCCGGCCGGGTGCGCAGCGCGATCTGCGAGACCTCGCGCGCCTGCTCGCCGATCAGCGTGCCGCTGCGATCGAGCCAGGCAAACTTGAACCGACCGCGCCGGTTCATGAAGACGACGGCGCGCGCACCCGCGTGCGGTGGGCGTGGCTCGACGTGCTCGCCGTCGGCCTCGAGTCCGACGATGCGGGCGCGGCCGAACGCGCGCTCGACCTCGATCGCGGGCGCCGCGTGCTTGCCCTCGAACCGCATGGTTGCCGCCGCCGAGAAGCCCGCCGGCGCGATCGTGGTCGCGACCTGGCCGTCCACCACCACCGTGAGCTTCGCCGCCGCTGCATTCGCGGCCGGTACCGGCGGCGATGGCACGAGCGCGATGCGCGCGAGCCCCTCGATGCGCTCGGCGGGTCGCTCGATGTCGGCGAGTGGACCGTTCACGTCGGCGCCCTCGGCGAGCCAGCCGATGTAGAGCTCGCCGGATTCGCGCTGCACCACGAGCACGCGGTCCGCCGAGGCCAGCGGAAAGTCGACGCCGTCGCGCGTGATCGCGTGCGGGACCAGATCGGACGTGCCGCCGAGCAGCTCGGAGAGCAGCCACGCGTGGCGATCCTTCGCCGTCAGCGTCGCCGACCGCGCATCGAGCTCGCGTAGATCGAGCGCGGCAGGCGCCTCGTCTGTGGCCGGCAGCGTCGGCAACGGGCGCGCGGCGATCGCGGCGCTGTGCACCGGCTGCGACGAGCTCGGAGCCTCGACGGTACCCACCGGCGCCTCGGGGCCGCGCTCGAGCAGCAGCAGCGCACCTCCACCCACGACGACGAGAGCAGTCAGAGCAGCGATCCGTTTGCGCATGACAGTCGGATCGACCACTTCACGAAAACATGTTGCGGCCGAACCGGCTCCTGATTGCGAGGAGAGTGCCCGTGAAATCCAGAGTTGCCGGCTATCTGCTGATCGCGTCGACGTTCATTGCGTTCGACGCCAGTGCCACCACGATCACCGTGACGACCACCGTCGACAGCATGGCCAGCGATGGCAACTGCTCGCTGCGCGAGGCGCTGCTCGCCGCGAATACCGACGTGGCGGTCGATACGTGCGCCGCCGGCTCGGGCGCCGATGTGGTCGCGCTGGCCGCCGGCACCTACACACTCTCGCTCGGGGGCGAGAACGAG
>DAIRFU010000601.1:3116-4447 GCA_036794935.1 Kofleriaceae bacterium
GTCGACGCCGACCGCGCACTGAAGATCCTGTGCCTCTGCCGGCAGGTGCACCACGAGCCGCGCCTGGGTGATCGGCATCTGCCAGCCGGCCGGGATCAGGTCCCAGTAGAACTGTGTCCGATCGGTGGAGCCCTCGGCCAGATCGGCGATCTCGACATCACGTCGGCGCTGACGATCCAGGGCGAAGCCGCGGCGACCACCATCATCGCTGCGAACGGCTCGGATCGCGTCGTCCACGTGCTCTCGACCGGCGATGCGACGCTCGAGCAGGTCACGCTGACCGGGGGCCTCGCGCGCTTTGGCGGCGGTCTCTACAACGCCGGCTCCGCGACCCTGCGGGACGCGATCATCACCGCGAGCTCGGCGACGGGACTGCCGGGTCAGTACCCGCAAGGCGGCGCTGCCGGTGGCGGTGGTGGCGGTATCTTCAACGCCTCCGGCGCGACGCTCACCCTCGAGCGCTGTCAGCTCACCAACAATGTCGCGGCCGGCGGCAACGGCGCCTCGTACGAGTCGGCCGGTGGCGGCGGCGGCGGGGCGGCCGGCGCCGGTCTGTTCAACGATGGCGGAACGGTCACCGGTTCGAACGTCACGATCAGCGGCAACACCGCGACAGGTGGTAGCGGTGGTAACGGCACGTGGTGCTACGGCATCGGGGGTGGCGGCGGCGGCAGCTTTGCCGGCAGTGGCGGCAACGGCGCGAGCTACGGAACGATCGCCCAGGCGGGGCTCGGTGGCGGCGGCGGCTCGATCGGCAGAGGCGATAGTTACCAGCGTTGCATGGGTCTCGGCGGCGCGGGTGGGTTCGCGGCGGGCGGCGGCGGCTCGGCTGGAGCGGGTGCGGCCGGTGGCACACACGGCGGTAGTGGTGGCGCCGGCACCGGGTGCGGTTCAGACCGCGGCGGCGGCGGTGGCGGCGCAGGGCTCGGCGGCGGGCTGTTCGCGCAAGGTGCCGGTTCCGTCACGCTCACCGGCTGCACCATCACGGCCAACACCGTCCTCCGCGGCGCCGGCGGTACCGCCGACAACCTCGGCGGCTCCGGCGTTGCCGGCGAAGGCATCGGCGGCGGCGTGTATCAACGGGGCACGGGCACCGTGACCCTGGCCTCGTGCACGATCTCGAGCAACACCGCGAGCACGGGATCGGCCGACACCTACGGTTCGATCACGTTCGGTTACTGCGGCGATGGAACCATCGATCCGAGCGAGACCTGCGATGCCGGCGGCGAGTCCGCGACGTGCGACGTCGACTGCACCACGCCGAGCTGCGGTGATGGCACCACGAATGCGGCTGCCGGCGAGACGTGCGATACGAGCGGCGAGTCCGCGAC
>DAIRFU010000082.1:0-15211 GCA_036794935.1 Kofleriaceae bacterium
CTACCTCCATCCAGGCCCTCTACGCATGGTGCCCATGATTTTTGCAAGGCGACTTACCCCGTCGCCGGCGCATGAGGACAACGAGTACAGACGAGCCGCAGCCCACGAACCCGATCCGGGCTCGAAAGAGCACCGTGATGACCTCGTGGATCGCCGCCGTCGAGCGTGACGTGCCCGATGCGAACCGCCGGCGAACGAACGCGCTCCTCGAGCCGATCGATGCGGTTCTGGAGCGCATCGCCGACTGGGTCGAGGGCAGCGTGGATCGCGTCACCTCACTGTGCGCTGCGGTCGACGCGCACGTGGACGATCGTTTTCGTCACGGATTCGCGGTCGAGTCGGTCGCGATCGAGTACGTCCGCCTACGCCGTTGTCTGCTGGTCGAGCTGACGGCGAACGAGCACGCCACCGAGCTCGATATCGCGATCGAGCACGCGCTCGCGCACGCGATGCGGCGGTTCGCGTCTCGGCGCGAAGAGGTTCGCGAGCGGTACATCGGGGTGCTTGCACATGATCTCCGCAGTCCGCTCGCGTGCGTGATGATGGCGTCGGACCGCATGCAACGCATGGTAAGCGACGTGCTGGCGTGGGCACGGAGTCAGGGCGACACGTTTCCTGTCGCGCTTCGCGCCGATGACTTCGGAACCATTCTGCGCGGGGTCGTCGACGAGGCGCGCATCGCACACGGTGACGAGTCGATCGCGTGCGACATCCATGGCGACCTTCATGGCGAATTCGATCGCGATCGCGTGCATCAGGCAGTCACGAACCTCGTGCGCAACGCGATCGAGCACGGCAGCGGCGCGGCGGAGCTTCACGCATCCGAGATCGAGGACGGGACATCGATCCAGAAGTCTGGATCGTAGCTGTCCTCGTGCTCGCCGGCGATCGCGAGGGTGCGTCCGTCGGGCAAGACGGTGGTAGTCTGCCCGAACCGTTGGTTCGTCCATCCCGCGCTGCGCCCCATCTCGCGGCCGCCGAAGTGCTTGGTGGCCTGATAGGCGGTGGTCTCGGGCTGCCGCGCGAGTCACACCCAGACCGGATTCGTCATCCGCTCGGGATTATCGGTGCCGGTTCGCGCTGCGCGCCACTCCGTGAACAACTCCTGCGTTACCGTCGACGGCGGTCGCATCGTTTCGGGTAGCTGTCAGGTCTCCTCGCTCATGGCGTCATCGTACACACCCGACGCACCACGCCGCTCGGGCCCGCGCCGCCGCCGTGCCTTCGTGCTCTGGGCGTGCGGCGTGCTGCTCGTCGTCGCGACGGTGGCGTTTGCGCTGGGCAAGGACAGCTGGAAGAGGACGGTCACCGAACCCGGAGCGGACGCGCTCTACTACTACGCCTACCTGCCGTCGCTTGTCCTCGACCACGATCTGGACCTGTCGAATCAGTATCGCGTCACCCGCAACTGGTATCACCTGCGGACTACACCGACGGGCCGACCAGGCAATGTCTTCGGCATCGGGCCCGCGCTCTTCGAGCTGCCTGTCTTTGTGGTCGGGCATGGGGTCGCGATCGTCACGGGAAGCCGACGCGACGGCTTCTCGCGCTGGGAGACGGTTCCGTGCATGTGGTGTTCGATCCTCTTCACGCTGGGGGCGCTGCTCCTCGCGTACCGGTTGTGTCGACGCCGGCTCGGTCCGGGGATGCACGCGTTCGTTGGACCGCTGCTGGCGCTCGTGAGCGGGCCAGTCCTCTATTACGCGATCCGTCAGCCCGGCTATTCACATCCGTGCGCGACCTTCTTTGCAACATGGCTCATCGAGCGCTGGGATGCCTCCTTCGAGGATGCCAGGCCACGCTCCGTCAAGACATGGCTCGTACTGGGCGCCGCAGCGGGGGCCGCCATGCTCGCGCGGCCGCAACTCATCGTCTGGGTCCCCGTGCTGGCCGTCGCCGTGGTCGACGACATCCGCGCACGCAGCGGCGTTCCGTTGTGGCGGCTCGCATCGCGCTGGGCGGCAGGTGCGGCGGTCGCCGCGAGCATTGTCCTTCCCCAGCTGATCGCGTGGAAGGTGCTGTACGGCAGCTGGACCACGGTTCCCCAGGGGCCAGGCTTCATGCGCTGGGACCAGCTAGCCTGGAGCGAGGTCCTGTTCTCGTCACGAAATGGCCTCTTTCCATGGGCGCCGCTGTACGCACCGATGCTGCTGTCCCTGCTGCTTGTCGCGCGCCGGCTGCCGCGCCTCGTGCTCGCGCTGATCGTCGGGCTGGTGGGGCAGGTGATCGCCAACGGTGCTGCGTGGGACTGGTGGGCGGGGGGAGCGTTCGGTGGCCGCCGCTTCGACTCGACCTACGTCGTGTTCGCCGTGGGAGCAGCGGCCGGTGTGCGCTGGCTGCTGGGCAGGCTCCCGTCGCGCGGGAGCTCGCCTCCGATGCCGTGGTGGCGCTGGCTGCGGACCACGATGATCGCCGCCTCGCTCGCTGCGACCGCGCTGGTGGCGGCGGCGACTGTTCAACGCGCGGTACAGACGTCTGTGGTGTCCGCCTGGATCCGGGGAGGAAGACCTGCCTCGGCGACATGGCGCGCGGTGGGCGGGCTTCGAGGCCGACTCGCGGCGTGGCTCTCGGATGCGTCACGGTTTCCGGCAAGCGCATGCTTCGCGCTCCGCCACGATGTCTCGCTCGCTGCGTACGATCGGCTGGTGGGCGTCCACGTCCTCGGCGAGACCTATCCGGGACTCAACCGGTATCCCGACAAGGTGCGCGACATCATCGCGGTCGGGCGAAAGGATCCGCACATCCTGGGCGCGATCCCGATCGACCGTGGGCACGCTCGATTGCCGACGGGACGCGCGCGGATCCTCGTGGGCCTGAACCGGCGCGGCGGCGTGAAGCTGACGTTCGAGGTCGACGCTGCTGCGAGCATTCAGCTCCGGACGGCGTGGAACGGGCGGACGCTCGAGCAGAGCTCGCTGGGCGTGGGGACGAGCACCGTGGAGGTCGAGACACAGGACCTGATCCGCGGCATCAACACGCTCGAGATCGTCGCCAGCGGGCCGATCTCGATCGGCTCGATCGAAGTCGTCGCGACGCCGGCCGCCTGACGTCGCAACGCGCAACCGGCCAGGCGCGCGAGCACCTCGGTTTGTCGGAGATCCGTACCCACCGTCTGGACGGGGTTGCCGTTCGCAGACGGAAATGCGTTAGATCCACCCATGCGCATCGAGACTCTCCTCGTTCTCCTCCTCGGCGTGACCGTCGCGGCCGTCGCGTGCAAGAGAAAGGAAGGCGCCGCCGGTTCGGGCGAACAAGCGTACGTCGAGAAGGAAGTCGCGTCGCTCGAGACCGCGCTCGCCAAAGGTGACGAGTCCGGTGCTCTGCTCGGGTGCGTGGGAGCCAACACGAGCCTCAAACGGATGCCCGCCCGGCTCGCCGACAAGATCCGGAGGCTCTGCTACGCCGAGGCCCCGCGCCTCATGTTGAGCAAGGCCGTCGCCGACGTCAAAAAGCAGCAGGCCGCGAATCCCGACCTGCGTGACCTCTACTGCATGCAGCTGATGGTCAGTGACGCCTTCGAATGGATGGCGAAGCAGGAGCCGGTGGATCCCCAGGCGCAGGAGCTCGCCGCGGAGTACACGCGCCTGTGTCCGGTCCAGGCGGCCAAGGCGCGTGACCGCGCCGAGACGGCGAAGGCGCGAGACCAGACCGCTCCCTGATCGGCTAGGGGGCGAAGGGGCAGGAGAAGAAGCCCTCGTAGGCGAGGTCATCGATGATGTAGGCGAGGGGCGATGCGGTCGAGATCTGGATCTCGTCGATGTTCTTCGTGAACGTGACCGTCTCGGCATCGTAGCCGCCGGCGAGCGACGGCGCGAACGTCTCGACGAGCTGACCGCCGCGGTAGCCTTCGACGGTCGCGGTGAAGTCATCGAAGCCTCGCTGGATCTGGAACGAGACGTTGGCCGCCGGTGCGGCGAACAGGATCTGTCGCGGGAGGGTGCTGCTGCCAGCGAAGCCGTCCGACCAGATGCCCCACGCTTCGTTGACGTTGTCCCAGTTTCCGGGATCAGCGTTGGCATCGCCGCCGATCAAGCCGTAGTCACCGACGAACGTGACGCCCCACGACCCGTAATAGGTGGTGGGATCCGCGTGTTCGCCGGTGCTCGCCCAGCCGGCGGCGAAGTCGATGTAGCACTCGTGCGAGCCAACGCCGTTGCACACGAACTCGGTGCCATCAACCTCGCCGGTCTCGAGCGTGCCGTTGCCGTTGTCGTCGAGGCCATAGTCGATGCGCGTTCCGCCCGCCTCGCAGTTGCCGCCGGGAGGTTCGGGCGTGACGTCGAGAACACTGCCGACCCCGTTCGTACCGTTGCACACGTACACCGTGCCGTCGATCTCCTCGGCATCGAGCGTGCCATCATGGTCGTCGTCGATGCCGTGATCGACGCGCTGCCCGCCGCTCGCGCAGTTCGCGCCGGCCGGCTCGCTGGTCGTGACGATCAGGGAGGACGAGGCGTCCGAACCATCGGTGCCATCCGCGACGGTGACCGAGGTGCCGTCCTCGCACATGATCGTCGCCGTGCCGTCCGCATTCTCCGTGACCGTGCACGCGCTGCCGTCGGCCCCATTGGCCCCGGTGCAGCCGGCTACCAGACCCACGACGAACAGCACGGGCAGATGTTGCTTGTTGATGCGCACGACCGACATTTCGACCACGCTACAGCAACGATGCGCGTGCTGGAAGCCATCGGGGGTGACGCGACGGGTATGCGTGGGGGTGCTGCGTGCCGTGGTCCCCCCGCAATATTCCGGGTGTAATGACGCCGGCGGCGCTGCGTCGTGTCGGGTGAAGCGCAAGCACGCGCCTCGATTCCAAGGAGAAACGCAGATGACGACCCCGAACAAGACCGAGAACCAGTGCCGCTGTCAGACCACCGATTGCGGTTGCGCGGGCAACCCCGAGCGCTGCTCGTGCGACGCCCCCTGCAGCTGCAAGGATGCCTGCCGCTGCGGGACAGGGTGCGGCTGCGCGGCGAAGAAGTAGCGCACAGACGCGTGGAAATGAAGGGACACGCTGCGGCGTGGCTACCAGCGCCCTCGTTCGCGAGGTGTGCGGACGAGCGTGTTCGTCAGCGCGGTAGGTGTGAGGCAATCATCTGGATGGCCGCTGCGAGTTGTGGCGGATCGAGGTATCTGGTCAGGCGACCCAGCACCGTGCCATCGACGGAGACGAACACGAGCGCAGGGCGCCCTCTCAGCGATGGATGAAGGTACCCATGCGATCCCAGCGGATGCCGTTCCAGTCGAGCCAGCCCCAGTGCTCGTACGAGAGCCAGATGAACATCGCCTTGCCCTTGATGTTCTCGATCGGTACGGCGCCCCAGAAGCGCGAGTCATTCGAGTTGTCGCGGTTGTCGCCCATCACGAACACGTGATCGGGCGGCACCACGTAGTGCAGCTGCGGCTCGCATGCCCCCGCCGTCGCGGCCGGCTTGGTCTCGACGAGCTTGCCCTTCACCTGGACGATGCCGGCGGCCTTGGCCGCATCATCGGACTGGGTACAGCTGGGCGGGAACAGATTCGAGCGCCTCGGAAAGTCGTACGCGTCGCCATCGGGTGGCGGGTTGCCCTCCGCGATGCGCTTGTCGCGCACCGGCCGCTCGGGATCGTGGAACGTGTCGTAGTCGATGCCGTTGACCGTCTCGCGATAACGGCTGCACGTCTTCCACGTCCACTCGTGGCTCTGCTCGTCGTGGTCGTAGTAGCGGCAGACGTTACCAGGCTCGATCATCGTGCTCGGCACCGCGACGTTGTTCACGTACAGGATGTTGCAGCGGACCTCGACGGTGTCGCCGGCGGTCGCGACCACGCGCTTGATGAAGTCGAGGTCCGGAGCGCACGGATAGATGAACACGATCACTTCACCGCGATGGGGACCACGGAGCTCGAACAGCTTGGTCGTCGTGAACGGGATGCGCAGCCCGTAGATGAACTTGTTGGCGAAGATGTGGTCCCCGATCTCGATGGTCGGATACATCGAGCTCGATGGGATCTTGAACGCCTCGATCACGAACGCACGCAACGCGAGCGCGATCAGGATCGCTGCACCGATCGACTCGATCTGGCCGCGGGTCGTCGACTTCGGCGGCCGCTTGACGAGCTCGTCGACGAGATCGTCGAGGACCGGCAGGTGATAGCGCGCGCGCTGCATGTCGCGATCACGTAGAGCCTTCTCGACATCACCGGTGACGGACGCGAGATCGCCCCCCTTGCCGCGCAGGGCGGGGGAGATCGAGAGCGCGGCGCGCGCCTCGCGAACCAGCAGGGTGGCTTCCTTGCGAATACGGCGATCGAGGCTGGCGGCGCGCATCAGTCGAGGCTTGGTGACAACAGCTCGTGAAGGAGCTCGACCGAGCCTACCGCCTTCGCGCACTTCGTGCGCTGTTTCGGGTCCTCGTCGGTGGTGCTCGACGAGGATGGTGATGAGCTGTGCCGATCGCGATGGCGATCCCGACCAAAGCAGGGCATGATGGTGGATCTGTGGTTCGCTTCGCGATGTTTGCGGCAGCAGCCCTCGCCGCCTGCGGGCGCGTCGGCTTCGACCCACGCGGCGGTGAGAACGCCACCGAGCCCGATGGCGGCGGTACGAGCCCGGGTGAAGACGGCGGCAGCGACGCGGCAAGCGCGGGTAGCTTCGGGACGATGGAGGTCGGGATCAGCAGCCAGAATTCGGGCAGCGATCGGGTGTGGATCTCGCGCTTCGCGTTGACCGACCCGGCGGTCGTGCACACGCTCACCGCGCACATCGCGCCGGTCGGCGCGCAGGCCACGTCCTTGCGCGGCGTCATCTACGCCGATGCGAGCGGGGGGCCGACCACGCTCCTCGGCACGACGACCGAGGTCGCACTTCCCGGCTCGGCGATCCCAGGCTGGGTCGCACTCCCACTCGCCACACCGCCGTCGCTGCCACCGGGGACCTACTGGCTCGGACTCCATACCTCGACGCAGGCCAGCATCCAGTACCGCAGCGCAGCCGGCGCCACGAAGTTCGCCGGTGACATCTACGGGGATGGCACCGACGCGACCTACGCCGGCAGCGCGACGACGTTCACGATGGAGCTGTCGATCTACGCCGAGTACACGCGCTGAGCACGGCGCGTCGCGAGGACGACGTTCATGCTCGCCCATCCGGTCATCCTGAAAACGGCCAGACGAGCGGGACGCCGACCACGAGGATCGCGACGGAGACCAGCGTGACCGGCGCTCCGACCCGCAAGAAGTCGAGCACGCGGTAGCGCCCTGCACCGTAGACGAGCGCCGCGGCGGGCTCGAACGGCGTGACGAACGAGCACGAGGCCGCGAGGCAGGTCGCGATCGCGAACGTCCTGGGGTCGAGGCCCATCTCCATCGCGGTGTGGACGCCGATGGGCAACATGATCAGCGCGGCCGCCTGGTTGCTCATCGGGATCGAGAGCACGATCGTGAGCAGCATCTGTACCGCCAGCATCCCGTGCGGGCCGATCGCGGTCGCGAGCGGGAAGATGCCGCGCGCGATGAACTCGCCGGACCCGCTGCGCTCCATCGCGAGCCCGAGCGTGAGCAACGCTCCGATCATGATGATGACGCGCCAGTCGACGCGAAACGCGGTGCTCGACGTCAGGCATCGAGTCGCGAGCATCAGGAGGAGACCCGCCAGGCCGGCGATCGCCGGCGAGACCAGCCGCAGGCCGGCGACGATCACGACCGCGCCGAAGATCGCGAGTGCCAGGGCGGCGCGCTCGTAGCGCGGCTTCTGGTACTCGACGCCCGAGAGGATCGTGAGGTCCTCGTCCTTGACGAGCTCGCGGACGCGCTGCTCGGGGCCGCGGACGAGCAGCATGTCGCCCACCGAGAGGCGCAGGTTCTTGAGCTCCTCTCCGGCGGTCACACTGTCGAGGAGATCGAGCTCGGGATCGACGCGCTGCAAGGTCGGATGGCGATGGATCGCGACGACGACTGCTCCGTAGCGATCCGCAAAGCGAACCTCGCCGAGCGAGCGGCCCTCGAGCAGCGAGGTCGGCGGCACCGCCACCTCGACGAGCATGGCCGCCGCTCGCCCGGGTTGGACGAGCCGGAGGTCCGCGCGCAACATGATGCTGCGCATGTCCTTGATCCGCAGGATGTCATCGAAGGTTCCAGTGAACACCACGATGTCGTTGGCGCGCAGGCGCTTCGCATTGAGACCGGCGATCGAGGCGCCCTTGCGGAGGATCGTGTGGACGGGGAGCGAGAGCTCGTCGGAGATCTCCTGCGCCGAGTGACCGATGAACCGCGAGTCCGGCAACACGATGGCCTCGGCCACGTACTCGCGTTGCGCCGGAGTCTCGTGGTCGCCGTCATCGGCGCCGCCGCGGAGCAGACGATTGGCCGAAACGTACATGGTCGCGATGCCCGCGACGGACAGCGGCAGCCCGATCAGGGTCAGCTCCGCGAACCCGATCCGGCCGAGCCCCATGCTGTCCATCGCGCCGCTGATGACGAGGTTCGTGGAGGTACCGAAGAGAAAGATCGTGCCCCCCAGCATCGACGCGAACGCCATCGGCATCAGCAGCCGCCTCGGTGACATCCCGACCTGGGCAGCAGCCGAGATCACGACCGGCAGAAACGCTGCGGTGACCGCCGTATTCGAGGCGATCGACGAGAATGCCGCCACGACGCACAGCAGAACAATCACGAATGCACGGGCGCTCACCTTCGTCATCACGAGGAGCCGGCGTCCCGCGATCTGCATCACCCCGGTCGCGGCGAGGCCCTGGGTCATCGCGAGCAGGGCGAAGATGAAGATCGCCGTCTCGCTCGAGAAGCCGGCCAGCGCCTCGGCGGGCGTGACCAGGCCGGTGAGCGCGAGCAGCACGACGATGGTCAGCGAGCTGACCTCGATCGGGATGCGGTCGATCGAGAGCAGCGTGATCGTGACGACGACCGTACCGAGCGCGAGCGCGATCTCCATTGCTGATCCGCACCTCTCGGTCGACGCCGCTGCAGGACGTACGCCACGACGACGAACGCTGATGCGAGGCGCGGCTCGGGAGAGGACGGACAGCGAGATGACTACCGGCGGTCTTACCGCCGGCGGCCCCGCAGCGACTACGTCGGCTGTTCCTCCCGCGGATCCGGCAGGCCACCGGGCTCGTCGGTGCTCGATGGGAACTCCTTCAGCTTGCTACGTGCGACCTTCCAGCCCTGCTGGACGATCCAGGAGAGCGAGCGATCGAGGCGAGCCGCCTCGTGCTGGATCTCCTTCAACATCTCCTCGGGGAAGTAGAGCGACTGCTTTCTCTTGTCGGCGTGTGACATGCAAAACCTCGCAGGCAGGATAGACCAAACTTCGACAGAGAGCGGGCGCGTGCCCCGATTCGGATGTCAGCTGCCGCCATACATCGCGGTGCGCAGGGTGCCGCAGTTGCCGGCAGCGCAGTCGCACGGGCCGGTGCACGTGTTCGAGATCGTCCCGGTCGCCCAGAAGTCACGCATCTGCTGCTGGAGCAGCGTGCGGCGGCGCGGGTTCTCGTGCGCGATGCTGTCGAAGCTGAACACCTCGTTCGTGTCCGGCGGCTTGCGCGGCGGCATCTCGTCGACGATGACGTAGCCGTTCGCGGTGGTCGACTCGACGGGCGCGTCGAACCCCCACGGGGTGACGACCGACGTGGACAGCAGATCGACGCCGAGCGAGCGTGCGTGATAGAAGCTCGCGAGGTTCGGGACCGAGGCGTCGTCGAGCGACGTCTGCAAGAGGGATTGCTTGTCCGGCGCGGCGCCCGGGATGGTGATGCCGGCGACGGTGGCACCATCGACACCCTCGAGCCCCATCTGGAGCACCTGCTCCATGATGTCGGCGTCGAGCAGGTGATCGTAGGAGCTCTTGAGCGGCAGCCCGTACGCGGCCCAGCTGTTCGAGCGCTCGAACATGAGGGCCCAGTTGGCGCCGCCGACGTTGAACACGCCGCGGGTGATGAACGGGTCGTAGGCGAAGAACGTCGAGCCGAGGACATGGCCCATCGAGATGCCGAGGAAGTAGACCCGGCTCGGGTCGACGACGGAGCGGTCCTGCGCGTCGACGAGCAACTCGCTCGCGAGCTTGCCGCGCAGCAGCTGCTCGAGCGCGATCGTGTTCACCATGCCCTGGAAGATGTGCTCGCCGAACCCCCAGGCCTGGTTCATGTCGTTGAGCGCGAGCAGCGCGTCGGGGATGTCGTCGCTGGACATGCCGGTCCACTCGGTGCCGGCGACGACGAGACAGCCGTCGGCCGCGAGATCGCGCGTGTACTCGCCGGTACGTAGCTCGTCGAGGCTGCCGAAGATGCCGTGCCCGTAGATCAGGAGTCCTGCGTGATGGTCGAACGTCGCGCACGGCGGCACCATCACGTAGGCCTTCGCGGTCATCGTGCCCTGCACGACGACGTTGCCGCTGCCATCGCGGAAGTAGCCGGCATTGCCCGTACCGGCGACCGCGGGCGACTGGTACTCGAGCTCGATGCGGCGCGCCAGGCGCGGGTCGTTGTTGATCGTGCCGAGGTCGGACGTGATGGTGTAGGTCAGGTTCGCGCCGAGTGGTCCCATCGCGGCGAGCGCGGCGTCGCGGGCGGCGAGCGGATCGACGAGGGTGGTGGCATCGGGCGCGACGGTGAAGTCCCACGCGACGACGAGATCGGTGCGCGGGATGCCCGCGGTCTCGAGTGCGGCGATGGCCTCGCGCAGGCGAGGGCGGGCCGCGTCGAGGCGTGCGTGCCCGATCGAGCGATCGTCGAGGACGGCCTGGAAACCGGCGCTGATCGGCAGCGGGGCGCCCGTGCTGCCGTGCAGCGACGTGCGGATCCCGACCGCGTAGCGATGGCCGCCCGCGAGCCGGGCCGCCGGGCGAATGTAGACGGCCTGCAGATCGACGCTGTCGAGCTCGTTGGCGTCGACCTCGGCGAAGTGCGCGACGCGCTCGCCCGTCGTCATGTCCAGGAGCACGGTCGTGCTCGCGTCGGTGATGCTGTCGCCGATCGCGTGGTGCGAGACGAGGCCGGTCGGGTCGACACCGCCCTGGACGGCCCACAGGATCGTGGTCGACGCGGGCCAGCCGTGGCGCCTCGCGAGCGGTTCCGGATCGAACGGTGTGTTCGTCACGGTGTTGGTCGGGAGCGCGCCGACGGGCACGTCGAGCACCACCCCGTCACCATCAGAGCGCTCGTAGAGCGAGGACGGGAACGGCAGGATATTGTCGGTGGTGCCGAGCGGATTCGCCTCGGGCCGACCAGATGGCGCGTTGTCGCCGCACGCCACGAGCAGAAAGAGAGCGGGGATGACAACGCGCATCCCGCGACTGTGCCACAACCGCCGGCTTCGTTTCGACGCACCGAGCCGTGGTGTGGGCGCCCCGTACGCACGGTGCGCCTGCGGCGCGCGTATCTGGGCCGAGCGTGTTCGTGATTCCAACCACCACGCGAGGCACGTGGCTTGCCTTGGCTCGGCGCTGACCAGAACAACTCCTGATCTTGGGGGGGAGACCGATGGAATCACGTGATTGTGTTCTGCGGCGCGGCGCCAACGTCCATGCAAATCCACGCGTCAGCGTCGTGATCCCGGCGTACGCGCCGGCGTAGCTCGACGAGGCACTCGAGAGCGTGCGCGACCAGACGTTCCGCGACCTCGAGATCGTCGTCGTCGATGATGGGTCGCCGGAGCCGGTCGCGCCGGCGAGGGCCGATGATGTGGTGCTCGTGCGCCAGGCGAACGCGGGGCCTGGAGGTGCGCGCAACCGCGGCGTGCAGGTTGCACGCGGCGAGCTGATCGCGCTGCTCGATGCGGACGACCGCATGGCACCGGAGAAGCTCGAGCGGCAGGTCGCGTACCACCAGGCCAGTCCGGACCTGGTGATGAGCTGCACGGATATCGTGCTGTCGGATGGCGAGACGCGGCGCGCGGCGAGCACGGTGCGCGAGCGCGCCCGCGTGACCGGCGACCGGATCCCGTTCGATCGCCTGTTCTACGAGAACTGCATCGTGTGCTCGACGGTGATGATGCACCGCTCCGCGTTCCTGCAGACCCACGGGATGAAGCCGCACTGCCGGCTCGGCGAGGACTACGGGCTGTGGCTACGGCTGGCGATGATCGGCCCGGTGGGGTACGTCGCGGAGCCGCTGGTCGAGCGACGCCAGCACGCGGGCAGCCTGATGTCCCTGTCGATGCGCGACGGCTCCTGGTTCGAGCAGGAGCGCTTCATCTACGACGAGTTCCTCCGCGAGCACCCGCATCTCGAGCAGGAGGAGTTCGTCAGCCGGGCCTTCGCGCGGCTCGAGTTCCAGGGGGCGTGGGCGCACCTCGCGCGCGGTGAGTGGGCGCACGCGCGCCGCGCGCTGCAGCGCTCGCTGTCGTACCGGCCGATGCAGCCCAAGGCGTGGTTCGACTTCGCCCGCGCGGCGTTTCACGTGCGTCCGTCGCGGCCGCCGGGCATGCCCGCGAGCCCGGCAGAGCGCTCGCGGCCCTAGCGCGCCGGCGGACCGCCGCACCACGCGGCGTGCAGCTCGAGCGTGAGGGCGTTATCGGGCAGCGCCAGGAACGAGGCGTGCCACGCCGGATTGCCGAGCCGCTCGGCGCGGCGCACGAGGCGCGCGCGGGCATCGGCGATCGCGGTGCGTGCGGCGTCGGCGTCGCCGGCGGCGTGGAGAGCGCGGGCGAGCGCGAGCGGCGGCAGGGTCTCGTGCTGGAGCAGGCCGCCGAGCTGATCGAGGATCGTCATCGCCGCGCGTGCGCGCTCGACGGCCTCGGCGACGCGGCCGCTCGCGAGCAGCGCCCGCGACCACGTCGCGAGGGCCCACGACTGCAGGCCGGGCGAGACCTCGAGGAGCTCGGTCGCGGTCCTGGCCTCGGCCTCGCCGGCGGCGTGATCGCCCTTCAGATCGTGCACCGCCGTCAGGTGCGCGCGGGCCCAGCCCTCGAGCCGCGGGTTGCCGACCGCGCGGCACTCGTCGATCGCGCGGCGCAGGTGCTCGCTTGCCTCCGCGAGCGTGCCCGGCCGGTACGTCAGGATGTAGCCGAGGTTGACGTGCGCGTACGTCGTGGCCTGCTGGGCGCGCAAGGCGCGGCACGACTCGAGCGACGCGCGGCACGCGTCCTCGGCGCGCGCGAGCTCGCCGAGCTCGGCCCAGCACCAGGCGACCGTGGTGCGTTCGAGCGACAGGTTGCGCGTGTCGCCGGCGCGCTCGAACCCGTCGACCGCGGCGAGCAGGTGACGCAAGAACGTCGCGACGTCACCGACGTGCGCGGCGCGGACGCCCTGCACGTGGTTGACCTGTGCGTACGTGAGGGGATCGAGGCGGCCGCGTGCGCGCTCCGCGAGCGCCGCGATCTCGACGAGCACCTCGTCGGCGCGCGCGAACCGCCCGGCGAACACGAGCTGGAACGCGCCGCGGCACAGGCACACCAGCTGTGCGGCCTCCGCGCCGGGGGCGTGCTCGGTCCCGAGCGCGCGCGCGAACAGGCGATCGACGGTCTCGTAGTCGCCGAGCCGCGCGGCGGAGACCAGGCCGCTGCCGAGCGCGGCGAACCAGATCCCGCTGCCCGCGCGGATGCTCGCGACCGCCTGCTCGCCCCAGTGCCGGCCGTCGGCGTAGCGCGAGGACCAGTAGGCCGCGGCGGCCTGCAGGCCACGCAGCTGGCCGAGTGCCTCTCCACTGGCACCGGCGGCGACCGCGCGCTCGGCGCGCTCGATCACGGCGGCGAGATCGTTACCGTCGAGGGCCTGCTCGGCGGCGCGCCGGTACCACTGCACGGCCCGCTCGGCATCACCGCCGCGCATGAAGTGACTCGCGAGCACGAGGCCATCCTGCTCGCCCGCGCGCACGAGCCAGTCGCCGGCGAGCACGTGGCCGAGCTTGCGATCCTCCTCGGTGAGCAGCTCGTACGCGCCGTCGCGCAGCAGCGCGTGGCGGAACGTGAACTCGCGCTGGTCGGGGAGCCGCGAGCTCGGCGCGTGCGCGATCACCTCCCGGCGCACGAGATCGTCGAGCCACTCGGCCGGATCGAACGGCTGGCCCTCGTCATCGCCGAGCAGCGCCCGTACGCCGCCGTCCCAGAACGCCTCGCCGAACACGGCAGCGGCACGCAGCACCCGGCGTGCCGACGGGGCGAGGGCGGTGAGGCGAGCCTGCACCATGCCGATGACGGTCTCGGGCAGGCTGGCCGCACCGCCGCCCTCGGCGACGGCGCGCACGAGCTCCTCGAGGTAAAACGCATTGCCGTCGCAGCGCCGCACCAGCTCGTCGACCAGCGCCGGTGTCGCCTGTGCGCCGAGCGCCGCGCGCACGAGCTCCGCGCACGCGGTCGTCGAGAGCGCGTGCAGCGTGATCTCCTCGCGTTCGCGGTGCTCCCACAGCCGCGGGAACGCCTCGCGGACCTCGGGGCGGGCGAGCGCGAGCACCATCAGCGGCGAGTCGGGCAGTGCGCGCAGCGCCGCGTCGACGTAGTTGACCGACGGCAAGTCGCCCCAGTGCAGATCCTCGAGCACGAGCAAGACGGGTTGACGCGCGCACTCGGCGCGCAGCCAGTCGACCCACGCGCGCTCCATCAGCTGACCGAGCAGCATCTTGTCGGCGCGTGCGGCGCGCAGCAGCTCGCTGTCCTCGTCGGGGAACGTCACGCCGATCATCTCGCCGAGCAGCTCGGTGACGCGCCGGCGGTCGACGGCGGGCACGGCCGACTCGACGAGCAGGGCGAGCTTCTCGCGCCGCCGCTCGAGCGGCTCGCCGTCGAGGATGCCGGCGGCGCGGCGCAGGGCCGGCGCGATCATCACGAACGGCGATCCGGCGGACAGCGAATCACCCCGGCCGTAGACGACGAGCAGCGGCGTGCCGCGGCGCTCGAGCGAGCGCACCATCTCGTGACGCAGCCGCGACTTGCCGATGCCGGCCGGGGCCAGCACGAGGACGGCGCGGGCGACGCGCTCCTCGGCGCACTCGTCGAGGGTCGCGAGCAGCGTCGCGAGCTCGCGGCGGCGGCCGACCCACAGGCTCGGCTTACCGAGTAGCGTGCGCGTGCCCTCGGCGTCGCGCTCGTCGGCCAGTCGGCCGAGGTTGCCGTCGCCGCCGACCGTGACGTGAAACCGCGCATCGATCAGCGCGGCCGTCAGCCGGTCGACGAGGATCTCGCCGGCCGAGGCGACGAGCAGGTGCTCGACGGCGCTGTCGACGAGCTCGCCCATCGGGGTGTGCCCGCCATCGCTGCCACGCCCGGTGACCATCACCTGACG
>DAIRFU010000602.1:0-4420 GCA_036794935.1 Kofleriaceae bacterium
GGCCGCGCGCGCGAACCCGTAGTAGTCGAGTGGATGTTGCTCGACATGCTCGCGCATCTTGGAGAGGTCGACCTGCTTCGAGGGCGCGATCTCTTGATGTGCCTCGGCGAGGGGCGTCGTCCATGGAGACAGCAGCAAACCGGCACTCGCGAGTAGTGCCGCGACGAGCACGGCGATCCTGAACCTCGCGAGCGTCAGGGGGCGGTCCTTCGCCTCCCGCAGGGGCACATAGACCATCGTCGCGAGGATGGCGACCAGTGGCGCCGCGATCCCGAGCAGTTCGGTCCCAAAGTCGACGGCGCTATGGATCGCCGCAACGGTGATCGCGCCGAGTGCAGCCGCGGCGAGAGGTCCGTCCCGCCATCGCCGGAAGCACGTGACGGCGACCCAACCCACCAGGAGCGAGAGCAAGATCGCCCCGGGGACTCCCCAGTCGACGATTGACTGAAGGTATTCGTTCTCGACGTGCGAAAACGAGTTGAGGGCAGCGGCAGGGTGATGTCTCGTGAACGTCGGCTCGAACGCGCCGCGGCCAACTCCTACCCACGGTGACTCTTCGACCAGCGCGATACTGGAGTGCCAGATCGAGATCTTGCTCCGCGGTTGGTGGATCTCGTCGAAGCTTGTCCGCGCGAGCTCCTCGCTGACACCACCGGCGCTCGTGTACACCACGAGGACCATCGCCGCGGCTATGACAACCGCAATAGGCAACGACGTGGTCGCGAAACGTGCGCGTTCGCGGCGGCGCTCTGCGAACAAGCGTTGGCCCATCAGTGCGCCAGCGGTGACCGCTGCTCCGCCGATCAACGCGAGGCTCGCACCGCGTGACTGACTGAAGAGTGCCACCATCGCACAACCGGCGCAGACCGCGAGCCACAGAACTCGCAGGCGGGATGACTGCATCCCGTATAGCGAGAGACCGAGCGCGAGGGTCGCGCCCATCGCCATCAGCGCGCCGAGATGGTTCTCGTTGAGTAGAGGGCCGAGGACCGACGGATGGGCCTGGGCCGGCTTGTACAGGCCGTATAGCTCGGTTGCGCCGAGCAGCTCATGGAGACCGACGATGACGGCGGTGAGCCCGCAGACGGCCGCGACTGCGCCGAGGATGCGGAAGCGACCTCGCTCCGAGATCGCGAGCCGTGTGGCAACGAAGGCAAGAGCGAGGAGGATGCTCAAGAAGCACGCAGCCCGCAGCGTTCCCGGAGCATCCATCGTCAGTGCTTGCCAAGGGGACGTATTCATCAGCGCGGCGCCGTCAGCGCGAAGCGCTGACCCAGTCGGGTTGAGCGCTGCGATCACGCCAGCAGGCAGTGGAATGAGCTGCACGCACGTCAGCGCGAGGGCCGACGCGATCAGCACGATCATCGGTGAGCGCCGAGAGGGGACTCGCCGCGACAGCAGAAACGGAACGAGCGCCGCCGTGGTGAGAATCGCCGCGGTGGCTTGGATCGATCGGAAAGCACCCCCGACACCGAGCACCGCCACGTAGATGGCGATGCAGCCGGCTATCGACGATACGAGCTCGCGCTTCCTCACCACGGGCGTTCGGGCACGAACACTTCGTCGCCGGGCATCATCGGAAAATTGGGACGCTTGCCGTCGGCGATCATTTCCACCGGGACCTTATAGGTTTCTTTTTTTCCATCACCCACGCGTGTCACCTTGACCATGTTCTTGCGGGCCAATGGCTGGAAACCACCGCTCTGGGCGATAGCCTCCGTGATCGTCAGGCCCGGCGTGAACTTGATCGAACCACTACGTCCGACCTGCCCGAATACGGAGACTGTGAGTGAGTTGATCTCCACGACCGTTAGCGACACGATCGGATCCTTCAGGTAGCCATCCGCAAGGCGCTGCTGAATTTCCGCCTGCACCTCCCCGACAGACTTGCCGAGGGCAGCGACGCTCCCGATGTACTGCACCTCGATCTGTCCCGAGCTATCGAGGGTGTAGGCGGCCTTCATCTCCTTGCTGCCGTAGAACACCGACAAGGCAAGCTTGTCTCCAGAACCGAGCACTAGCTTGGTCTCGTCGAAAGGCGCGACCGTAGGATAGACGACCGGTGGATCGTCTCCGCAGCTCCAGAGAGAACAACTCACGATCAGTAAGAGGAACAGCCGCATGGGGTGTAGGAGTGCCGAGCCTGTGGGCAGGTTCATGCCAAAGCTGGATGAACGTTACCAGCATCAGTGGACACGAACCGATGCTTGACCGCGTCGTAGTTCTTCCCGTACCCTCCTGAAAGGCCTGAAATGTACGGAAAAAAACGCTTTATGGTCGCCCTGTTCCTGGCCGGGACAGTCACGGGCCTTCGTGCTGACGACCAGGAAGGCGCAACGAACGCGCCCACAGCAGCGCCTCGCGTCGAGCTCACATACGAAGAGATGGCCCGTTCGACGGCCCAGATTCACGAGCAGCTGAGAGACGTCCTGCAGCAGATGATGAGCCTTCAGACTCGCGCCCGCGAAAAAAAGGACGTGATCAAGCTGAACTGCGTCAACGACAAGCTCGTCCAGGCCAAGGCACAAATGAACATCGCGGACGGGCAATCCGCAACGCTCCAGACGTCGCTGGATAAGCGGAGCTCAGATACGCAGGCCGAGTACCAGGACCTTCGGGACACCAGCACGCGCATCAGTTCGCTCAAGGAAGAAGCCGCCGCGTGCATGGGCGAGACGGAGCTCTACAAGCAGGAGTCCGGAGTCGAGGTAGAGCGCCCCGAAATCGTCGACGATCCGACAGATGTTGATCCCTACCCGGAGGAGATCGAGCCTCCGGCATACGCGTCGCCGTTCTCCTGAGCGTTGTCCGATTCTGGAGGAATGATCGCGGATGGTGAACGCTGACGCTGGTCAGCGCCACCAACTACTCGCCCCATGCCTCGGTTTCTTCAACGAAGCCTCCTGACGGTTCTCGATATCATCGGGCTGTCGGTCGCGTACTGGCTCGCGTTCCTCTTCCGTTTCGAATTCAACCTTCCGATGCATCAGGTCGACCTGATGCTGGTCAACTGGCCGTACGTCGTCCTGGCACATAGCCTGGGCCTCTACGCGCTTGGCGTTCCGCGCATGTCGTGGCGCTACATGACCATGCGTGATGCGATCCGCATCGCCTTCGCGATCGGCGCGTCTACGACACTTCTCGTTGCGGTTCGGATTGCGACGCCACACTTCCATGACAGCAAGCTGGTGTTCTTGCCGCTCGGCGTCATCGCCATGGATATGGTGCTCGCGTTCCTCGGGCTCGTGGCAGCTCGCGCGATCGTACGGCTTCGTGGGGAGGCGATCGACCGCAGGAAGCGAAGCAAGCAGAGCCATCCCCAGTTCAACGTGCTGCTGATCGGCGCCGGAGAAGCAGGCGTCGTCGTTGCTCGCGAGATCGCGAAGCGTCCGGACCTCGGGCTAAAACCCGTCGGATTCCTCGACGACAATGCTCAAAAGAGAGGCGCGACGATTGGAGGCATTACCGTGCTCGGCACGACGGCAGATGTTCGTGCAGTCGCCGAGCGCAAGCGCGTCAAACGTGTGCTGATCACGATCGCGAATGCACCTGGTAACGAGATCCGTAGGATTTACGAGCTGTGTCGCGATGCCGGTCTCGACACGAAAATCATCCCGGGCATCTATGAAATCGTCGGCGACAAGGTCAATTTGTCGCGTATCCGGGAGGTGGCGATCGAGGACTTGCTCGGCCGCGAACCGGTGCAACTCGACGAGGGCGTCGTTCGATCGAGTATCAGCAGCCGCGTCGTCCTCGTCAGCGGGGCCGGTGGAAGCATTGGTTCCGAGCTGTGCCGGCAGGTGTGCCGCTTCGGGCCCCAACGACTCGTGCTCGTCGAGCGGTTCGAGAACGCCTTGTTCGACATTCATCGCGAGCTGACGGCTGCATTTCCTCATGTTCCAATCGAGCCTCGTGTCGCGGACGTCTGCGATGTGACACGCATGACTCAGGTCTTCGACAGCACACGTCCTGCGGTGGTGTTTCATGCGGCTGCCCACAAGCATGTGCCGATGATGGAGTGGAACCCTGGCGAGGCAGTGAAGAACAACGTCGGCGGCACGCGTTGCATCGCGAAGCTTTCAGATCGATTCGGCGTCGAGCGGTTCGTCTTCATCTCCACCGACAAGGCGGTTAATCCAACCTCCGTGATGGGCGCGACAAAACGTGTTTCCGAGATCATCGTCCAGGCGCTGTCGCAGCAATCCGATACCAGATTCGTTACGGTGCGATTCGGCAATGTACTTGGATCGGCAGGAAGCGTGATCCCGATCTTCAAGGAGCAGCTGGCCAAAGGTGGACCTTTGACGGTCACGCATCCCGACATGACGCGCTATTTCATGACGATCCCCGAGGCGAGCCAGCTCGTCATGCAGGCGGGCGCGATGGGCGACGGCGGCGAGCTCTTCATTCTGGATATGGG
>DAIRFU010000083.1:0-15125 GCA_036794935.1 Kofleriaceae bacterium
TGCCGCCGCTCGATCCACCCGCGAGCCTGTGGGCGGGCGTCCAGCAGCAGCTCGCGGCCGCGGAGGTCGCCGACGCCGAGCGCCCCGCGTGGCGTCGCGCGCTCGCGCGCTGGGCACCGCGTGCCCACCAGATCGGCCTCGCCGGCGCCGCGCTCGCCGCCGCGATCGTGCTGATCGTCGTCCGTGCGCAGCACGACGAGCCGTCCTCGCCCGCGCAGGAAGCTGCGCCGGTCGCGGTCGTGCCCGATCGCGTGCAGCCGGCGCCGCTACCCGCGCCAGCGACAGGCGAGGGCGACGTCACCGCCGAGCTCGCCGCCGAGCCGGTCCGCATCACGGCGACCTACGCGCAGACCACGCGCGAGCTGCTCGAGCTCGCCCGCGAGGCGCGCGCGCAGTGGGGCGACGAGCGCAAGCGCGAGTTCGACACCGAGCTCGCCGCGCTCGAGAAGAAGGTCGCCTCGACCACCGATGACCGGCCGCGCCGCGCCGCGTACCGCTCGCTGATCCGGTTCTTGCAGCGCGCGGTGATCCGCGACGACGTCGCGCTCGCGGACGTGGGAGCCACTCCGTGATCCGGCGCGCGGTCGTGCTCGTCTGCGTGCTCGCGTCGACGGCCGCCGCCGACGTGACCGAGAAGTCGCGCGTCGAGGTCCGGCCGCCCGGCAAGGGGTACAAGCAGATCGCGGTCGACAACGCACTCGGCAACGTGCGCATCGAGGGGCACGACGGCGCCGGCATCATCATCGAGACTCACAAGCACGCGCCCGACGACGAGGCGCTCGATCGGCTGCGCGTCTCGCTCGTTCCCGATCCCGACGGCACGGTGCGAATCAGCACCCACGCCGATCCGAGCCCCGAGGCGCGCGCGGTGCCGCGCTCCGCGGTCTCGATCGACGTCGTCATCCGCGCGCCGCGCAACGCGCGCTTCGATGCGTCGGTCGGCAGCGGCAAGCTCGAGGTCCTCAACATGGACGCGGGTGGCGAGCTCGACAGCGCGTCGGGCGCGATCGACGTCCGGAACGTGCAGGGCGAGCTGATCACGCACAGCGTGTCGGGGCAAATCTCGATCGTCCAGGCGTTCGGCCCGGTCGACGCGGCGACGATCTCGTCGGACGTCGAGCTCGAGTCGATCACGGGCGAGAAGCTCGTCGCATCGGCGAACGACGGCAGGATCGCAGGCCGCCGTGTACGCGCCCGGGACATCGAGCTGACCACGATGACCGGTGGCATCACGCTCGAGGCCGAGGCCACGCTGCGCGGTCACATCGTGGTGTCGAGCATGCGCGGCGACGTCGACGTCCGGGTCCGCCGTCACGCCCGCTCATCGCTGGTCGTGCGCGGCCGCGGCGAGAAGGTCGACCTCGGCGCCGGGGCGATCAGTCGGCTCGGTACGTGGCACGAGGCCAAGATCGGCAGCGGTGGCGAGGCGACCCTCGTCGAGCTGAGGGCGAACCACGGGTTCGTGCGGTTCGCGGTCATCCAATAGCGTAGGGCTCGCTCCGCCGGGTAAGACACGCTAGGCTGTCTGCGTGGACGAACCGGTGCCCTCACGAGTGCGCGAATACGCCGACCAGGTGGTCGCGTACGTGCAACGAGCGCTCGGCGTCACGCTCGAGTACGACAGCGACACGCTGCCGCTGCTCGATCATTACCTGCGCACGGTGCCCGGCGACCAGCCGGCGACCATGCAGCTCGTCATCGCCACGTCCGCTGCGTACTTCGGCGAGGTCGTCCGGCGCCGGCTCGGCGGTCGCTGGGAGGCGAGCGGCGACGAGGCGGACTGGCGCGTCGTGCTGCCGACCGGCCTCAACTTCTCGCCCGCTGGCTTCGTCGCCTCCGCGATCGCGCTGGCCGACAACGACGAGCTGGACAGCGAGATCGACGCGCCGCCGCGGATGCGGCCGTACGTCCAGCAGACGCTCGCGCGCATGGGCGAGGTCAGTGTCGAGGACTACTACTCGCTGTGCGGCCGGCTCGATACGCTGGAGCACGTGCACGAGGTGCTGGTCGCGGTCGCCGCGCAGATGATGGGCAACAGCGTCGACGAGGAGGACGCGCCCGAGCCGGTCCCCGACGATCCGTCCGGCGCCGTCAACTAGCCGAATCGTGATATTCCTGGCGACATGGCCAGGGGGATTGCTCGTTCGCCGTCGCAGACCGCCTACAAGGGCACGATCGGCCAGACCCAGACGAGAACCGTGCACGTGACGAACGCGCGCGGGGACCTGGTCGCGACCGCCGTGCACACGGCGATCGATGCGGTCACCGACCCCGAGCTCGTCGAGCGCCTCTACGCGGGCACGCTCAACACGGTCCGGACCGACGGCCAGAGCAGCCACGAGGTCGCGATGCCGGTCGTCTATCACGACCCCGCCGCCGAGGTGATGGTCCTCGTGCTCGGCGAGGCGCACCGCCACCGCGAGATCGACGAGCGCATCGAGTTGCTCGAGCGACTTCGCGACGACGACACCCTGATCCCGGCGTACGTGAAGGACTTCGCGGTCGTGTTCGGCGGCGCCGGGCTCCGCGGCTACCTCGAGAACAAGGCCCAGCAGGCGCTCGCGAGCCGCGCCGACACGAAGGAAACCGCGAAGAGGAAGACCGAGCTGGCGAGCCGCGAGGCCGAGCTCGACCGCCTGCGCCAGGAGCTCGAGCACAGCAAGAGCGAGCTCAAGCGCAAGCACGGCGAGCACGAGATCCACGTCGCCGAGCTGCGCCGCGCCCAGCTCGAGCTGCAGCGCGACCGCGGTGAGCTCGATCGCATGCGAGCCGAGGCGCGTCAGCGCGCGATCGCCGCGGCCGTCCACGTGCAGTCCGAGGCCACGACGATCGGTCCACCGCCGACCGGCGAGGAGATCGCGACGAAGCCGATCTCGCGCCACGACCTCGACGACATCGAGACCAGCATGCAGCCCGCGCTGCCGCCGAGGCCCGACGAGGATCCCGGCGAGGACGCCGCCGGTGCCACGAATGGCGCGGCCGCCGTCGGGTTCGAGGAGATCGCGGAGATCGAGCCGACCGGCACGAACGGCAAGCCGCCCGCGCTCGAGCTCGAGGTCGACGACGAGCCGACCGGCAACTCCGAGATGCCTGCCGGGTCCGATCCGCTGACCACGCAGACCGCGGACGGCACGGTCGAGCAGGACCCCTGGATCGACACGGCCGCGCAGCAGCCCGCCTCGACGTTCGGGGTCGTCGACGGGCGTGCCCGGCTCGCGCTCGTCACCGGCGAGCAGATCGCGCGGGGGCTCACCGGCAACCTCGACGTCCGCGTGCTGCTGCACCGGCTGAGCTCGTATCCGGTCGTCGTGATGCTGATCGGGCCGCCGGCCGCGATCCGCGCGCCCAGCCCGACCCAGCTCGCCGTGCTGCCGCTCGACATCGGTGGCGAGGGCGACCGTCAGGTCCTGGCGGCGCTCGCGAAGAAGTTCGAGCTCACCGTCGATATCGTGGTGCACGGTCAGGTCGTCCGGCGCGCGCGGCTGTCCGCGCCGCTGGCCGAGAACGTCGCGTACATCCTGCGGGCCGGCGACGATCACCTGCGCGGCATCGCGGCGGACGGCGAGACCGAGCCGTCGTACCCGCGCGCGCGCGACCTCGTCGCCGGGGACGGCTACGACCTGCTCGGCATCGAGCACGCCGAGGCGAGCGAGTTCCGCGACGACAAGCTCGTGCAGCTCGACACCGCGCAGGCCCTCCGGCGCGCGCTCGCGATCACCCGGCGGTTCGCGCGGCCATCACGCGAGGATTACCTCGTGTGCGCGCGCGGCTATCCGCTGGCGCGCTGGCGCGAGCTGCGGCGCGGCGTGCTCGAGCGCGCCGTCGCGTGGGGGATCTGGATGGGGCCCGAGCTCGCGCAGATCGCGGTCTCCGAGAGCCTCGCGCGGTCGCGCCGCGATCTGATCGTCAAGCTCGAGGCCGGCTTCGATGCCATTCGCCGCGATCCGGACGTGTTCGACGTCGATGCCGACGCGGCCGACGACAACGCGAAGGCGATCGTCGAGGAGGCGAGCGCGCTCGGCGTCGAGCTGCGGCGCAAGACCACGAACGGAGCGATCAAGAGCGAGGACGTCTCGGTGGTGTCCGGCTCGATCGAGCGCACGCCGACCGGCGGGCTGCCGCAGCAGCGTTCGACCGACGAGCTGCTCGCGCTGCTCGACGACAAGGTCCAGCGCGTCTCGGCGGCGACCGAGCTGTGCGATCGGGGCGACGCGAGGGCCGCGACCGCCGTGATCGCCGCGGTGAGGAAGATGAGCCGCGCCGAGGCGGTGCGAATCCTCGGCAAGTGCGTGAAGTTCGGACCGACCGCCGCGGCACCGCTGATCGAGGGCCTCGCCAGCAGCAAGGCCTTCTTGCGCCATGGCTGCGCGCTCGCGCTCGCGCTGCTGCGCGTGGAGGAGGGCACGCATGCGGTGGTCGAGCTGCTGGTGAGCGAGCCCACCGAGATCTGGCGCGAAGTCGCCCGCGCGATCGGCCAGATCGGCCCATCGGCGCTGATGCCGCTCGCCGCCCACGTCGGCCGGCTCGGCGACAACGTGACGCCTGCGACCCAGGAGCGCGTGGCCTGGGCGATGGCTCACGTCGGGGTGCGCGGCGGCAAGTCAGCGCTCGAGCAGATGGCGGCCGGCCAGAGCGTGATGGCGCCGATCGCGCGGCAGGCGCTCGGCCTGCACGAGAACGCCGCACGTGACGAGGTGCGGGTGCGTCCCGGCCCACAGGCCGGCAAGGACGTGACCGTCAATCGTGCGTTCTCGCGCAGGTTCTTCGAGGCGCTCGAGGCCGACAGGCCGGATGTCGCACAGGCGGCCCTACACGACCTCGAGGCCAGCGGCCCGCACGAGGTCCTCGACGAGGCCGACCTGATCGTCGAGGACGATGATGACGAGGCCGAGCTCGACGAGTCGGATCTCATCCAGACCTAGCTCACCGGACCTGGCGAGTTTCGGGTATCATCAGACGAGCCGTACATGAGGATCGGGATCTTCTCCGACGTCCACGCGAACATCGAGGCGATGAACGCCGTGCTGGATGCGTTCAAGTCCGAGCGCATCGACAAGTTCGTATGCATCGGGGACGTGGTGGGCTACGGGGCCTCCCCGAACGAGTGCTGTGACCTGATCCGCAAGACCGCAGCGTTCACGATCCTCGGTAATCACGATGCCGCGGTCGCCGGCCGGATGGACTACTCGTACTACTACGACGCCGCCCGCCAGGCGCTCGACCTCCACGCCCGCCAGCTCAGCTCCGAGAACATGGAGTGGCTGAAGTCGCTGCCCTACGAGGTGCGCGAGGACGACCTGACGTTCTGCCACGGCTCGCCGATCAACCTCGAGGAGTTCGAGTACATCTTCTCGGTCGAGCAGGCGACCCGCTGCCTCGAGATCTGGGACGACCTCGGGATGGTCACGTTCATCGGCCACTCGCACCTGTGCAAGTCGTTCGCGCTGACCCGCGACGAGGTGTTCGAGGTGGTGGCGACCAAGTTCGTGATCCGGCCCGAGCACCGCTACATCATCTCGGTCGGCTCGGTCGGCCAGCCGCGCGACTACGACAACCGCGCCAGCTACACGATCTACGATTCGAGCGAGAAGACGTTCGAGTTCAAGCGCGTCGCCTACGACATCGATGCGGCCGCGCAGAAGATCTTCGCAGCCGACCTCGAGCGCAACTTCGGGAACCGGCTCTTCCTCGGCGTCTGAGCGCCACCCGGAGCCGGGGTCGTATCAGACGACCTTGACCGAGGGCATCTCGGGGAGCTGCTCGTCTCTCACCGGGATGGGCTCCTTGCCCGGGCGGACGATGATCAGGACCAGGATGAAGAAGGCGATCGCGGCGATCTCGGTGCCTGCGTCCGTCAGGAGCATGTTGACCGGTCCGTACGTGGTCGAGGCCCAGCCATCGATCGTGGTCATGTAGAGAATCGGAATGTTCGAGAGCGACGCGAGCGCGTTGTACTTGGTCGCGGCCGCCCCCTTGCCGATGACGTCGAGCACGAACCCGGTAAACGTGCCGTACGCGACGCCGCCGCCGAACTGATACGCAAGCGTGAACACCGCGTACATCGTCGGGCTCTGCGGCGCGATCGCCATGCCCGCGCCGATGACGGCAAGGATGGCGCCGCCGAGCATGTACGCCATCCGGCGCCCTGCGTGATCCGACAGCCAGCCGCCGCACAGGCACCCGACGGTGGCCGCGACGCCAGCGGCCAGCCCGCTCGTGGTGGCGACGAGCTCGGCACTCGCGCCCCAGTCGGTCGCGATCTGGCCCGCGAACAGTCCCTGCGCCGCGGCCGAGCCGATCGGCAAGAAGCACAGGATCAGCGCGACGATGCCGCGGCGAGACCACAGCATCTGCAGGAGCTCGCGGAAGACCTCGATGAGGCGCCCCAGCAGGATGCGAAGGACACGGAGCAGCCCCGCGAACGGCCCGCCGGTCGGCGCTCGCTCGACGTGCGCCTCGCTCGCGACCACCACGCGCGGGGCCTCGGGGACGAAGTACAGCGCCAGCATGCACGCGAACAGCACCGCCGCGATCACGATGAACGCGACCTCGGTCGACACGTTCTCGGCGACGTAGAGCCCGAGCCCGCCGCCGAATCCCGCACCGCCGACATTGCCGGCCTGGAACATGCCGGCCGCGCGCCCGCGCTCCGCCGGGGGCGTCGCGTGCGCCATCAGGCCCTCGACCGACATGCCGACGAACGTGATCGCGAAGCTATTGAAGAACACGAGGGCCTCGATGACCCCCAGGTTCGCCTTCGTGATCGGCACGAAGGCCAGGCCGAGGATCGTCGCGGTCGAGATGACGTTGCCAAGCACGTACCAGCGCTTGCGGGTCATCGTGCTGTCCGCGATCGGCGCCCAGATCACCTTCCACGTGTGCGGCAGCAGGTTGAGCGCGACGAGGCTCGCGATCACGTCGTCGCCCATCCCCTGCTTCTTGAGGATGAAGCCGAGCATCACGGCGACGAAGCCGGAGGTGGCGCCGAACGGCAGGTTCAGGACGAACCAGATCCCCGGTCGGACGCGGCGCGACGGAACAAGCTCAGGACTCGACACGCGGCGCGGTTATCCCACGGCCTGGCGCCGTGAGCCAGAGCGGCTCACATCTCGCGGCGCAGCGCGGTGGCGGCAAATTCGAGGCGCCTGGCCCGCGCTGCCTCGTGCTGCTCCTTGCTGATCACGGCGTCACGGCGCATCGCGCGCAGCACGGTCTCGACGCGCTCGGTACTCTCCGGATCGAGCTTCCCGGCGCTGCGCACGCGCCGGCTCATCGAGGTCGGCTCCGCGGTCAGCGCCGCGAGAAACGCGACCTGGCGCACGGTCAGCTCGCGCGCCGGCACGTCGAACCAGTACGCCGCGGCCTCGGCGATGCCGTGCACCTTGGGGCCGAGCTCGATGATGTTCAGATAGCGCTCGAGGATCTGGCTCTTGTCGAGGCGCGCCTCGAGCCGCCACGTCAGCAGCGCCTCCTGGATCTTCCGATCGATGCTGCGGCGCTGCGTCAGCAGCTCGTTCTTGACCAGCTGCTGGCTGATCGTCGAGCCGCCGCGCACGAGCTTGCCGTCGCGCAGATCGATCTCGAGGCTGCGGGCGATCTGCTTGACGTCGAAGCCGTCGTGCGTCCAGAAGCGGCCGTCCTCGGCGGAGATGAACGCGCCGGGCACGAACGCGGGCACCTTGTCGAGGCGTACCCACGGGCGCTCGCCGTCCGACGGCCGGGTCGCGAGCGTGGTGACGTCGGCGGCGGGCGGCTCGGCGGTGACCGTGCAGCCCTGCGCGAGCGACGTCTCGAGCGTGACGCCATCGCCGAGCGGCGCGGCCAGATCGATCGCGAGCCGCGCGCGCGCGCCGAACCTGCCGGTCATCGTCAGCCCGTCGAGCGGGCCGCGGATCTCGGCCGGCAAGGACGCGAGCAGGTCGCGGCAGGGCGCCGGTGCGAGCGCGACGTCGACCTGACCCGACAGCGGCGTGCCGCGGCGAACCCAACCCGACACCGACCAGCGCGCGGCACCGACCTCGAGCGACGCGCGCGTGACCGCGATCGTATCGGGCGACACGGTGAGCGCGGTGTCGACCGCGAGATCGACGGCGATCGGCTGCGGCGCGATCGCCCGATGATCGAGGTGGATGCCCGCGAGCGAGCCGGCCGCGGCGAGCTTGACGGTGTCGCGCGCACGGAGCAGCGTCAGCGTGCCGGTCGCGTGGGCACCGTCGAGCACGAGGCCGCGCGGCGCGAGCGGGGTCAACGGACCGAGCGGGACCTGCGCGCCGCGCAGCGCGAGCACGAACCCCGGGCGGTAGCCGCCGGGCGGATACAGGTCCGCGGCGATCGCGCGCGACACGCCGCCGTCGTCGAGCGCGCCACGCGCCTCGAGCGCACCAGCGGCGGTGAGCCGGCCGATCGCGACGTCGTGTAGCGCGACGGTGCGGCCACCGATCACGATCGTGCCGGTGCCGGCGACGGCGAGGACGCGCCCGAACGTGCCGCCCGGGAGCGAGACCTCGGCCGCGCTGCGCGCGAGCACGAGCTCGCCATGGACGCGGTGGTTGCCGACCTGGACACGCAACGGGCCGGTGATCAGCCGGACACCCTGGCCATCGGGGACGAGCTCGACGCCGTCGGCGCTGATCTCGCCGATACCGGCGACGCGCGCGGTGAGCGTGCCCGACGTGACGACGATCCGGCGCACGCGGGCGCCGGCGTGGGGACGCCCGCCCGTGCTGGCGTGGCCGAGGCGGCGGACCAGGCGCGCGAGATCGGAGTCGCCGTCACGGTCGACCTCGACGGCGAGGCGCGGGCCGGCGACGCGGATCTCGTCGGCCGCGAGGTGGCCGCCGAGCAGCGAGTCGAGCGCGACCGATGCCTCGACGGAGTCGGCCGCGACCAGCTCGCCGAGGCGGACATCGGTGAGCCGGATCGTGCCGATGAGGTCGGCGTCGACGTCGCCGATCGACGCCGCGATGGCGCCGCGCCGGCTCACGTGGTCGGCCAGATCGCGCGTGCGCGCACCGACCCACGACGCCGCGGCGACCGGCACGCCGACCGCGAGGACGGCGGTCGCGAGGACGATGCGGTGTTCGCGGCGCAGCTTCATCAGTGCGGGCTTGCGCCGGCCTCTCGCCGGTCGTCACCGACGAAGCTGCGCTGGAGGATGCGGCGCTCGCCGCGGCCGCGGCGAGATGCCAGCGAGGCGCCGGCGAGCATCAGCTCGCACAGCTCGCCGAACGAGATGCCGGCGGCATCGGCGATCTTCGGCAGCAAGCTCGTCGGGGTCAGGCCGGGGACGGTGTTGACCTCGAGGATGAACTCGTTGCCCGACTCGCTGATCATCATGTCGACGCGGGTGGCACCGGCACAGCCGAGCGCGATGTGCGCGCCGAGGGCCTGTGCGAGCACGCCGCGGTAGCGCTCGGGCGACAGGCGTGGCGGCACGAAGTACTCGGTCGCTCCCCGGGTGTACTTGTTCTGGAAGTCGTAGAACCCCTCGCGCGGCGCGATCTCGACCGCGCCGAGCGCACGGTCGTCGAGGATGGCGACCGAGATCTCCTTGCCCGTGATGAAGCGCTCGACGAGCACCTCGTCGTCGAAGCACAGCGCCTTGTCGACGGCGGCGGCGAGATCCTCGAGCGAGCTGCAGATCGTGACGCCGACCGAGCTGCCCTCACGGATCGGCTTGACCACGCACGGGAAGCCGAAATCGCCGTGGGCGCCGGGCAGATCCGCGACCTCGTCGGCTGCCAGCGTGTAGTACGCGGGCGTCGGCAGGTTGTGGAGCCGGAACAGCTCCTTGGCCTTGCCCTTGTGCATCGCGAGGGCGGACGCCATCACGTCCGAGCCGGTGTACGGGATGCCGAGCAGCTCGAGCAGGCCCTGGACGCAGCCGTCCTCGCCCAGGCGGCCATGCAGCGCGATGAACGCGACGTCGATCGGCTCCTGGCGCAGCGCGACGTCGAGGTCGTGATCGACGTAGATCGGGATGGCATCGTGGCCGCGGTCGCGCAGGGCGGCGAGGACCGCCTCGCCCGTGCGCAGCGACACCTCGCGCTCGCTCGAGAGGCCCCCGAGCAACACACCGACTTTTGGGGACTGCATATCCGTGCTCCTTTACAGACGGAAACGTCGCAGCATCCCGCCGTAATCCGACCGTAAAGGCCGGTGATCGGACGGGCAATTTTTCGGCGCCTTTCGTGGTAAGGAAGGCCGCGATGGCGAAGAAGAAGAACGCCGAGGAGACGGCTACGGCCGCCGGCTCGGCAGGCGAGAAGAAGAAGGCGGCGAGCAAGAAGGGTGCGGCCAAGAAGGCGCCGGCGAAGAAGCCGGCCGCCAAGAAGCCGCGTCCGACGAAGAAGAAGGCCGCCCCGGCGCGCGAGGCAGTGGCCGCCGAGGAGGCCGTCGAGACGGCGCCGGAGATCGGCGACGTGATCGAGGCCGAGATCATCGCCGAGACGCCATCGGATGTGACCGAGGAGAACGAGGTCGTCGAGGTCGAGGCCGAGCCGGTCCTCTCCGAGGAGGAGCGCGAGCTGTCGGCGATCTACGGGGAGGACCTCACCGCGCCCGCGCTGGCCAATCAGGAGTTCCAGGATCAGAAGACGCGCGACGAGGACCGGCCGATGCTGCCGGAGATCAACGCGCGCGAGGAGCGCAAGCAGCGCTGGGAGGAGCGCCGCGGGCGCCGCAAGAGCCGCCGCGAGGAGCGCGATCGCGAGCGCGATCAGCGCCGCCAGCAGCCGCACCCGCAACAGGGCAGGCCGCAGGGCGAGGCGCCGCGCGAGCAGCGGCCCGACCACCGCGATCACCGCGACCAGCGGATGAACGAGCCGCGCCCCCAGCGCACGTTCGAGATGCCGCAGGTCAACGGCCAGGAGGCCGACGGCCTCGGGCGTGTCGGCACGCCGCTCGGCGACGCCGCCGCCGCGGTGTTCGCCCAGCTGCGCAACGGCCAGCCGCTGCCGGTCCGCCAGCTCGCGGCGATGATGCGCAAGCGCAGCCTCGTCCACCTCGATCCCGAGCAGCTGTGGCCGCAGCTCAAGGCGGAGCTGCTCGGCGACGAGCGCAGCTACCGCACGCTCGGCCTGCGCCCGCGCATCGTGTACCGCGGCCGCGATCTGTTCGCACCCGGTCCGGTCGCGATGAGCGTGACCGCCGAGGCCGAGGCCGGTGTCGCGAACGCGCTGTCCCATCTCGCGAGCGCCACCCATCGGGCGTTCGCCCTGCGGCTGCAGAAGGCGAGCCCCGCGGGATTCGAGCGGATCATCCACGCGTACATGGTCGCCGCGGGCTACCGCGACATCGACTGGGTGAAGCGTGTCGGCGGCATCAGCTACGCGTCGGCGCTCGCGCCCGGTCTCGAGCGCACCGTGCTGATCAGCGCGCGCTCGGGCTCCGAGCCGATCGACCGGCGCGGCGTCGGTGAGCTGCGCGTCGGCGTCGAGGCCAAGGATCTCGTCGCCGGCATCCTGATGACGCCGGGCGAGCTGTCGGAAGACGCCGAGCGCGAGCTCGAGCGCGCCGGGCGCTCGATCTCGGTCATCTGCGGAGACCAGCTCGTCGCGACGCTGATCACGGTGGGTGTCGGTGTCGTCAGCTCGGCGGCCCCGATGCACTACCTCGACGATCAGCTGCTCGAGGAGCTGCTCGCGGGCTGATGGTCGCCGCCCCCGAAGCGCTGCGGTTTCAGTGGCTCGGCGACGCCGACTATCGCGGCGTGCTCGCCCGGCAGCATGCCGAGCGCGAGCGGGTGTGGGCCGGTGGTGCGGGCACGGTGTTTCTGTGCGAGCACCCGCCGGTCATCACGCTCGGCCGGAGCGCGACGCTCGCGAACGTGCTCGCCCCGGGTGACGTGCCGATCGAGCGCATCGAACGCGGCGGTGACGTCACGTATCACGGGCCGGGCCAGCTCATGGTCTATCCGATCGTCCGCGTCCGCGGCGTCGTCGAGTTCCTGTCGCGCGTCGCCGGAGCGCTCGCCGATGCGTGCGCGGCGCTCGGTGTGCCGGGCGCGGAGTTTCGTCGCGCTCCGGCCGGCGTCTGGCTCGGCGACGCGAAGCTCGCGGCGTGCGGCATCCACATCGCGCGCGGCGTGAGCGTGCACGGGTTCGCGCTGAATGTTTGTACTCCAAGCATTGCGTGGCAACGGATCCGGCCGTGTGGGCTGTGCGTCACGCAGGTCTCGCTCGCCGACGCGCTCGCTGCGCGCGGCCTGCCTCCGGTCACGGTCGAGCAAGTCGCTGGCGAGGCGGGCCCACGTCTCGTCGCCGCGCTGCTATAAACGTGCAATGGCACGCGAGCGCATCGTCGTCCTCTACAACACCGACTACGACGCCGAGCAGGCCGCGAACGCGAACCTCCCCGATGCGACCTCGGTGCGCGGCTCGGCGAAGGCGATCGCGAGCGCGCTGATCGAGGGTGGCTACAGCGTCGAGCTGAGGGGTGTGCACGGCGTCGACGTCTATGCCGTGCTCGCGAAGCTCGCCGCGGACAAGCCCGACCTCCTGTTCAACCTCTGCGAGTCGATGGACGCCGACCCGCAGAACGAGCCGACGTTCGCCGGCTTGCTCGATCTGTTCAAGATCCCCTACACGGGCGCGAACCTGCTCGCGCTCGCCTCGTGCCTGTACAAGCACCGCACGAAGGACATCTTGCTCGCGAACGGCGTCCCGACGCCCGCCTACCGGTTCATCCGCCGCGACGACGAGCTGGACGATCCGGCGCTCGACGCGCTCGACTACCCGTGGTTCGTCAAGCTCGCCCACGAGGACGCCTCGCTCGGCATCACCGAGGCGAACGTCGTGTCCAGCGCGGCCGAGCTGCGCGCCCGTACGCGCGAGCTGATGGGTGAGTTCAAGCAAGGCGTGATCGCGGAGCGCTACGTCGAGGGCCGCGAGATCAACGTGACGCTGATGGGCCAGCGCGACGATCTCACCGTGCTCCCGCTCCACGAGATCGACTTCGCGGCGATGCCGGCCGAGCGGCCGCGCATCGTCAGCTACGCCGCGAAGTGGGACGAGAACCACGTCGACTACGTCGGTACCAAGCCGGTGCCGCTGCGCGACGCCAGCGCCACGCTGATCGCCGAGATCGAGCGCGTCGCGCGCGCTGCGTACCGCGCGGTCGAGCTGCGCGACTACGGTCGCGTCGATCTTCGCGTCGACGCCGCCGGCACGCCGTGGGTGATCGACGTCAACCCGAACCCCGACATCTCGCCCGACGCCGGTTGCACGCGCGCCGCGGCCGCCGCCGGTATGACGTACCCGCAGATGGTCAGCCGGATCGCCGAGCTCGCGCTCGCGCGGATTCGCGGCTAGCTCGACGCTGGCGTTACTCGTCGCCGGTGTCGGCGTCCGTGCCGGCGAGCCGGCGTAGCTTCTTCTGGAGGCCAAACCGCGAGAGCCCGAGGAGGCGCGCCGCGACGGTCTGGTTATTCTTCGCGCGCTGCATGGCGGCGGCGATGTACGCCTGCTCGGTCGCGGTCAGCGCCGGCTTGAGCCGGAGGTCCTCTCCCAGCGCCGGCTTCGCGGGCTCGGGGCGCGCGCCCGAGGCGGCGACGGCCTCGGGCAGGTCGCCGGCGTCGATCGTGTCACCGCCCATCGCGGCGCCGCGCGCGAGCGCGTTCTCGAGCTCGCGCACGTTGCCGGGCCAGCGGTGCTGGCCGAGCGCGCGCAGTGCGGTGCGGGTGAGCCGTGGGGTCGCGCGAGGGCAGAGCTGCGCGAGCAGTCGCTCGACGAGCAGCGGGATGTCGCCGTCTCGATCGCGCAGCGGCGGGACCGGGATCGTGATCACCTCGATCCGGAAGCGCAGGTCCTCGCGGAACCGGCCGGCCGCGGCGAGCTCGGCGAGCGGGTGCTGGCTCGCCGCGACGACGCGGACGTCCACCTTGCGGACCTTCGTGTCACCGACGCGGCGGATCATGCCGTCCTGGAGGACGCGGAGCAGCTTGGCCTGCATGGCCGGGCTGGTGTCCGCGATCTCGTCGAGGAACAGGGTGCCGCCGTCGGCGACCTCGAACAGACCGCGGCGGTCGCGGTCGGCACCGGTGAATGCGCCGCGCACGTGACCGAACAGCTCGCTCTCGAGCAGCGGCTCGGGGACCGCGCTGCAGTTGATCGCGACGAACGCGCCATCGCGGCGCGCGCCGTGATCGTGGAGCGCGCGGGCGACCAGCTCCTTGCCGGTGCCGCTCTCCCCGACGATGACCACGGGCAGCGCGGTCGCCGCCGCGCGATCGAGCACGTCGAGCATGCGCAGCATCGCCGGCGAGCGCCCGACGATCGCGTCGAACGAGTTGCGCAGCCGCGAGCGGTCGGGCAGGTCGGCCTTGACGCGGACGAGCTCGGCATCGCGATCGGCCAGCTCGGCGGATAGCCGGCGGTTGAGCGCGTCGACCTCGTGCGTGGTGCGGCGCAGATCCTCGGTCAGGCGCGCGTTCTCGATCGCGATCGCCGCGATGTCGGCGAGCTCGCCGAGCAGGGACGCGGCCGCGTCATCGAACGCGCCGCCGCGCAGCCGGTGGTCGACGTAGATGCAGCCCGTGATCGTGCCGCGCTGGCGCAGCGGGACCGCGAGCACCGAGCGCAGGCGCAGCGCGGCGACGGACGCGGCGACCGCGAACCGCTCGTCGACACCGGCATCGACGGTGACGACCGGCTCGCCGGTCTGCGCGGCTCGCTCGGCGATCGAGCGGCTGATCGAGCGAAGGTTCGAGCGTGCGCCGCCGGCCGCCGCCGGGCCGTCGGCGTCGAGTACCGGGCCCTCGAGGTCGGCCATCGCGAAGTTGCGCGCGACGACCGGGGCGAGCTCGCCGCCTGGCTGGCGCAGCAGCAAGAAGCCGCGCTCGGCCGCGGTCAGCTCGATCGCGGTATCGATGACCTCGTCGAGGATGCGGTCGACACTCGCCTCGCTGTTGAGCCGCCGCGAGAGCGTGAGCAGCCGGCGCAGATGGACCGCGCTGTCATCGCGGTAGCGCAGCGGCGCCGCGGGCTCGCCGGGCAGCGCCTGCAGGTCGGGGTCGGACTCGAGCGCGGTACGAAACACCGGTGCGGCGACGGCAACCAGCGCCGCATGGGCGGCGCGTGCGCGCTCGGTGAACGTGCGCGCGAGCGCGGCATCGCGGCCCCGCTGGG
>DAIRFU010000603.1:0-4394 GCA_036794935.1 Kofleriaceae bacterium
GCTGGCGGCGCTGCTCCTGCTCCTGCTTGCGGCGCTCCTGCTCGGCGCGCTTGGCCTCCTGCTCGGCGTGGCGGCGCGCTTCCTCGTCGTGCTTGCGTTGCTCCTGCTCGGCGCGGCGCTTCTGCTCCTCGAGGCGGCGCGCATCCTCCTGGCGCTGGCGATCGAGCTGGGCCTTGCGCTTGGCCTCGTCCTCGCGCTGCTTGCGCTGCTCCTGCTCGAAGCGCTTCTGCTGCTCCGCGCGCTGGCGGTCGAGCTCGGCCTTCGCGCGGCGCTGCTCCTCGTCGCGCTTGCGCTGCTCCTCGGCCATCCGGCGCTTGCGCTGCTCGTCCTGGCGCTGGCGCTGCTCGTCCATCTTGCGCTGCTGCTCGGCGAGCTTGCGCTGCTGCTGCTCGAGCCGCTTGCGCTCGGCGTCGTTGCGCGCGCGTGCCTGTTGCTCTTCCATGCGGCGGCGCTGCTCTTCGAGGCGCTGGCGCTCCTTCTCGTGGCGCTCGCGCTCCTTCGCCAGCCGCTTCTGCTCCTCGAGGTTGCGGCGCTGCTCGGCGCGCTTCTGGCGCAGGTCCTTGTCGAGCTGGCGGCGCACCTGCTGCTCGCGGCGGCGGCGCTGGTCGAACTCGTGCTGGCGAGCGCGTGCGCGCTGTGCGGCGTCGGCCCGGCGCTTGGCATCGAAGCGGCCGAGCGCGTACGGATCGGGCCGGTCCTTCTTGTAATAGACGTGGTGGCGCCGGAACCACTCCTCGCTCGGTCCCGCGACCCACTCGTACTTCTTGTACTTGTGAAAGCGCAGGATCGGCACGCTTCCCTGCAGGTAGATCGTGCTGTTGTTGCGCACGTAGCGGCGGTCGAGGTCGCCGGCGAACAGATCCTGCGGCTGCACCCAGTGCCACGCGTCATCGGGGACGTAGGTGTCATCGGAGTAGCCGGCCGGCGCCCAGCCGATCCAGCCATTGCCCTCGCGCCACTGCACCCACGCGGGCCCCCACGTCAGATCGGGTGCCCACACCCAGCGGTTGAGATAGAGCCAGCGGCCGTAGTGATCGGTCGCCCAGCCGAACGGATCGTTGGACACCCAGAGCAGGCCGTACTCGGTGTAGCGCCAGTAGCCGTTCGTGTACGGCACGTAGTTCGTCGTCGACGGCACGAACACCCAGCCGTAGGTCGCGTCGTCGTACCAGGTCCCGTACGGATCGAGCTGATCGAAGAAGACGTCGAGGTTCCAGACCGCGTCACCCTGGAAGCTGACGTTGACGTTGTAATAGCCGGGCTCGTCGTAGTAGGGCGGCTCGGCTGGCACGGGCGGTGCCGGGGGCTGCGGCGGTGCCGGCGGCTCGGGCTGCTGCGGCGGCTCGGGCTGCTGCGGCGGCTCGGGCGGCTGCTGCACCGTGTAGGTCGGCGGCTGCTGTGCCGGCGGTGGCTGCTGATAGCCGTACTGCGGCGGCGGATTGTTCGCCGGGACACAACTCGCGAACAGCAGACCTGCAAGCGCTCTACGTGGACGCATTGGACCTTTCGACGTTCGGGCCCATCCCGAATTCAAGACACGATATCCCGGTTCGGCGGCCGGCGGGTCGTGGCGCGGCGGTCCACCGCGTGATCGCACGCGATCACTGCGAGACGAGGCCGACCGCGATCAGCAGCGGGATCACGATCGCCATCACCGCCTCGCCGGCGATCAGGCCGGACGCCAGCGGCATCCCGATCGTGTCGGCGCTCCTCTTGTTGACGCGGCTCCAGAGGCTCATCGCGATGCCGCCGAGCACCATCGTGAACACGACCATGCCGGGGACCATCATGCCGATACCGATGCCGGTCGCCGACGGCAACCACTTGTGCGAGTTCTTCAGGTACTTCTCGCCGAGCGTGATCGCGATGCCGACGCCGGCGCCGATCAGCATGAACTCGAGGGCGTACGGCGGCAGCTGGTCGAAGCCGCCGACGAGCACGTTCGCGAAGCCGGCGATGCGCGCCGAGATCGGCGACGTCAGCGGCTCCTGGCCGGCGATCACCTGCGTGCCGATACCGTACTGGCCGCGCAGCATCGGATAGACGAGCGAGACCGCGAGCGCGCCGATCGGCGCCGCGATCAGCTGCGAATACGTGAGGAAGCGCGGCGTCGAGCCGAGGATGTGGCCGGCCTTGTAGTCCTGCATGATCGCCTCGGACTGGACGGCGATGGTGCCGGTCGTACCGCTGGCGGCGAGGTTGGCCTTGAGGTTGCCGGTCATCACGCCGGCGAAGATCGCCTGCATCATGTTCGTGAGCTGGCTGATCGGGCCCCAGTTGGTCTCGCCGAGCACGCGCAGGCCGACGAGCATGAGCGGCACCGACAGTGCGATCGCGAACAGCGTGAGCCAGATCGGCAGATCGAAGAACGCGTACTGCACGATCACGAGCCCGATCGATGCCAGCGCGACGCCGATCGCGATCAGGTTGAGCGGCACGTCGCCGCCCTTGACCGCGTTGCCGGACAGCGTGCTGAACGTGCGCGCGAGCGTGCGCCACTTGAGGAACAGCGCGGTGAGGCCGCCGGCGATCAGCATGCCGGTGCCGGGCCACATCATCCACAGCAGGATGTCACCGCGCAGCGGCGCGGCGATGATGTCGGGGACGAGCAGCTTCGGGCCGAACACCCACGCGATCAGCGCGCCGATGGCCATGCTGATGTTGATGCGATTGCCGACGATCATGCCCGAGCCGATGCTGAGCAGGCTGACCTGGAAGCCGGCGCCGGTGGTCGCCACGGTGAGGCCGAACATCGTCGCGAGCACGGTCTCGGGCAGCACGCCCTCGCCCGCCTCGCCGCCGAACAGCCGGCCGCCGTACTTCGTGGTGAGCAGCCAGACGAGCGCGGACGCGATCGTGGCGAGGAACAGCGCGAGCGCCGCGCGCTTGGCGTCCTTGCCGCGCGCGTCGAGCACCATGATCGTCTCCGCGGCGGCGACGCCGTCGGCGTAGGTCAGCTTCTCGTCGACGACGTAGTGCCGGCGCAGCGGCACCGCGAGCAGGATGCCGAGGATGCTGGCGAACATCAGCCAGAGGAACGACTCGTACCACTCGGGCTGGAATGTGAAGTTGCCGCCGGGGACCTGCGCGAGCAGATCGAACGCGGCGAGGATCACGCACATGAACGCGGTCTGCGCCGCCGACGTGCCGGCGGTCTGGACGATGTTGTTCTCCCAGCGGGTGAAGTTGCGGAACAGGATGCCGAGGAACAGGTAGCCGAAGAAGGCGGCGACGACCGACACGTTCGGGCCGAACCCGAGCTTGAGCACGATGTACGGGTACGAGGCACCCATGATCGCGGCGACGAGGACGCCCGCGATCACCGCGCGGATCGAGAACTCGCGGGCACCGGCGGGCTTGGGAATGACGCCCGGGATGCTCTCGTGCGGGTCGGTGCCGGTACTCATCCGCCGGAACCTACCAGCGTCGCGATGCATGTTCAGCCCGCACGCGCACGAAGATCCGGGAATGATTGACGAGCTGCGAATGAATACGACCGGGTACCTCGGCGTCGTATAAGACTGTCATGCGGAGATTAGCACTCAGCTTGCTCGTGCTCGGAATGCTCGCGGCCCCGGCGGCGGCGGACTCGCTGCCCAAGGCCGGCGATACGCTCGCGCTCGACGGCGCTGCCGGCTGGCCGAAGCTGCAATGGGCGTACGGCGCGCCGTCGGCGAACGATGCGGCCGGCAAGGTCGTCGTCCACTGGTTCTGCACTCCGCGGGTGTCGGCGTGCGTCGATGACCTCGCGCGCATCGTGACGCTCCGCGAGAACGGCGGCGTCTACGTGGTCGCGTACATCAACGCATCGCAGCGCGCCGCGACGAAGCTCGATCCGATCCGCGAGAGCGAGGGCGTCGGCCACGGCACGATGGCGACCGGCTCGGGCGTCCGCAAGCTGTTCAAGCAGCTCGGCGTGACCAAGGGGCCGGCCTCGATCGTCGTCGATGTCGACGGCAAGGTGAAGGTCGTCGCGACGAGCGGCGACATCAACGAGCTCGACTCGCGCGACACGATCGTCAAGAGCCTCGTCGCGGCGGTCAAGCCGTTCACGACCGCGAACGACGCACCCACGAGCGCGAAGGCCGGCCAGCCGATGAGCTTCACGTTCAAGGTCCAGCTCGCGAGCTGGCTCACGTTCAGCAAGAAGTCACCGATGGAGTTCACGCTGCGCGCCGCCAAGGAGCTCAAGTGCAAGGACACGACGCTGCGCGGTGATCAGCTGAAGATCGAGGGCCACACGCTGACCGCGACCGTGACGTGCACCGCGCCGAAGGGTAGCTACCAGGCGCGCGGCGAGATTCGCTTTGGCTACGACAGCCCGAGCGGCGGGACCGGCCTCGGCAACGACGGCGCGACCTGGAAGTTCGTCGTCAACTGAGCGTCACGGCGGC
>DAIRFU010000604.1:0-4392 GCA_036794935.1 Kofleriaceae bacterium
GGATGTGGTGGTAGCGCACGCCCTCCTTGACGAAGCCGCGCTCGTAGTCGCCGCTGGTCGAGAACGAGTGGTTCTCGATCGGCATGCCGGCGAACAGCTCGGTGCTGCGCGGATCGCGGATGCCGACGACCCACGGCTCGGGCCCCTTGGTGCCCGAGATGTACATGTCGCCGCCGGCCTGGACCATGAAGTCGTGAAACCCGGCCTCACGCAACAGCTCGACGCACCTGTCCACGGCGTAGCCCTTCGCGATGCCGCCGAGCGTGATCGACATGCCCTTGCGCTTCAGGAAGACCGTCTTCTTGCGCTTGTTGAGGACGATATCCTTGTAGCCGATCAGCGCGAGCCGCGCCTTGACGTCCTTCGGATCGGGCAGCGAGCCGTCCATGTCCTCGTCGAACTTCCACAGGCCGTGGAACGCGCCGACGCTGATGTCGAACACGCCGCCGCTCTTCTTCGCGACGTCCTGCGCGCGCGCGATCACCGCGAACGTCTCGGCCGAGACGGCGACCGGCTTCTTGCCGGCGGCCGCGTTGACCTTCGACACCTCGGAGGTCGGGAGCCAGGTCGTCATCTCGACGTCGATCCGCTTCATCTCCTTGAAGACGGACTCGGCGGCCCGGGCGGCGTCGGCTTCCTTGTCGGTCCAGAACCAGACCGTCACGTAGGTGCCCATCGCCTTGCCGGTGTAGGTCAGCTTGCCGGGGGCCGCCTGGGCGGCGGGCGAGACGACCAGCGACACGGCCAGCGTGCAGAGCAGGACGAGGATCGCGGGTGCCGTGCGCATCTCAGGTCAGCCAGTGCAGGACGCGGAGCACGATCAGGATGCCGCCGACGGCGAGCGAGAGCAGCACGGCCCCGACCGAGATCGCGAGCGTGCCCTGGGTCTCCTGCTGGATCCCCTTCCACATGCCGAAGCACGCGGGCGCGGCGCCGAACGCGGCGATGATGCCGCCGACGATCGAGCCGTGGCTGATGCCGGAGAGCGCGGCGACGACGAGACCGAGGACGACAAGCCCGACCGCGGCGAACGCGGGGGTCTTGGAGTCAGGCACGGGGTTCCCCATCCCGCGAAGCTAGCACGGCGAGGGCAACGATCGACGAGTGTCGCGAGCTCGCGAGCGACGCGAGCTCCCTCGTCCGAGCGCATCCCCGTGGGACGTCAACTTTCGGAGTACATCCGCAACTGTTCGCGCACGACGTCGTCGGTCAGCGCACGCTGGGCTGGCTCGAGCAGGCAATCGCAGAGCACGACGAGCATGTCCTCGACCTTGCGGTCGGCGACCAGCTTCGTGAGCAATGCCTTGGCGTCGCGGCTGTCATCACCAGCCAAAAGCTCCCTCACCTTCGCCACCGACAGATCCCCTTGGAAGTCGATCATCAAGTTTTGTCGGAGGTACTCGATCAGGCGATTCACGCTGGACCAGATAACGCACCGAGGCAGTCCGATCAAGGCGAGCGCGCATGAGCGCTTGCACGGTCGTGCGAGTTGCCGGACGATGGAGGAGAGATGCCGCGCGTGCTGCTCACCGGATTCTGCGCGGTGCCCGGGCCCAGGCGCGCCGGCGTGCAGCTCCGGCACGTCATCCGCTCCCTGACTCCGTTTCACAACGTCGACCTGCTCGTCGTCCGCGAGGGCGAGCAGGCCTACGTCGAGCGCCAGGGCTCCGTCCGCGTGCTGCGCGTGCCGACGCACGAGGCCGATCTGCGCGCGCAGATCCAGTCGTTCCAGCGCGCGCTCAAGCGCCAGCTCGACGGCGCCGACTACGACGTCGTGCACTGCCGCGACAGCTGGAGCGGGATCCCGGTGCTCGAGGCCCGGTCCCGGCTCGGCTACGCTGTCGTCTACGATCTGACGCGCTCCCCGCTCGGCGAGACCACGCTCGACGCCGAGCTGGACGCCCAGTACGGCCGGGACGAGGAGGCCTGCATCCTCGCGTCCGATCTCGTGCTCGCGCCGACGCCGGCCGCGGTCAAGGCGCTGCAGGGGCGCGGCAAGCCGGAGCGCGTGCTGCTGTCGCCGCCGGGTGTCGATGTCGATCGGTTCGACTGGGACGAGGCGACGAGGAGCGGGCCGCCGCGCATCCTCTACACCGGCTCGATCGATCCGGGCCGCGGCGTGCGCGTGCTGATCCGCGCGATGGCGGCGATCGTGCGCGAGGTCGACGCCCGCCTGCTCATCGCCGGCTCGATGATCGCACCGAAATTCGAGACCACGCTCCGCGACGGGATCCGCGAGCTCGGGCTGTCCGACAAGGTCGAGCTGCTCGGTCCGGTGGATCACGAGCAGCTGCCCGCGCTGATCGCCAGTGCCAGCGTGTGTGTGGTACCCGCCGCCGCGGATCTGGCACCCAATCCGACCGTCGTGTACCCGACGAAGATGCTCGAGTACATGGCGTGCAAGCGGGCGATCGTGGCGCCCCGCCGCGACACCGTGCAGCTCGTCGTCGAGAACGCGCGCGAGGCGCTGCTGTTCGAGCCGGGAGATCCGATCGACCTCGCCCGCAAGGTCCTGCGCCTGCTCGGCGAGCCCGTGCTGCGCGACCGGCTGGCCGCGGCCGCCTACGACCGCGTGCGCCGCGACTTCACGGCGAGCGCCGCGCGCCGCGCCCTGCGCCGCGCCTACACCGTGATCGCCGAGCGGTTCGCGGATCAGTTCACCGAGGCCGAGGAGGATGACTCGCCGAAGATCGAGATGCTCGCCGACGACGACTTCGAGGCGACCGTGTTCGAGGAGGCGCCACGGGTGCCACCGATCGACACGGCACTCAACCAGATCGAGGATCCGGACGAGCTCGACGAGCTGGCGAGCGGCCACACGAGCTCGAACTCGGTCGTCGCGCCGCCGCCACCGGCCGATCAGACGATGGAGCGCGCCCCGATCGCGCCGCCGCCGATCCCGCTGTCGCGGCCCGGCGTGCCGCCGCGCGCGAGCACCGATGCGTGGACGCAGTCGACGCTGACCGCGCCGGCGAGCGGCCACGACGACTGGGTGGTCACGAACGTCGCGCAGGCAGTGCGCGGCGCGATCGGCGACGACTCGGGCGAGACGGAAGCCCTGCCCGACGATGGCGACGGTACCCCGGTCGAGGGCGTCCCGCAGGCGCCGCCGGCGCTGTCGGTGGAGAACGCGTTCGTCGCGGGCGAGATCGACGTGCCGACGCCGCCGCCCGAGCCCGCCGACGGCAAGACGCCGCCGGTCGAGTTCACCGCCGCGAGCACGCTGCTCGGAAGCAGCGAGCCGGCGGACCCCGATACCGGCAGCCGCACGCCGCCGCTGCAGCGACGCTCGGGATCGTAGCCGCCGGCGCGAGGTGCGGCGGGCCGTTTCGTAGTATGGTCGGCGCGGAGGGCCCGCACCATTCCGGTTGTCGCGCTGATCAACCTGCTGTTCGGGATCGGCTTCGCGCTGATCGCCCGGGATCGAATCAAGGCCGACGGCCCGTTCGGGTCGCCGGCGTTTCCGCTCGTCGTGATGCACGCCGCGGCCGTGGTCGCGCCGATCGCGCTCTATTTCTATGCGGTCCACCCGGCGTGGGCATGGATGTACTGGGTCGATCCGAGCAAGCTCGCGACGATCTTCGTGCTGCCGCTGATGGTCGGCCATGCGGCGCTCGTGATCGGCGGCTGGTACATCTCGGCGTGGCTCATCCGCAAGGGCTACGCGGGCGCGCTCGTCTACGCCGCCGGCGCGATCGCCCTGTTCCTGATCGTCCTCGTCGCGGTCGGCATCAACCGGCTGTCGACGGCGGCCGACTACCTCGGCTACGACGCCGGCATCGGCGTGTCGCTGTTCAAGGTCAAGCTGGGCTGGGCGTTCGTCGTGTCGCTGTTCGCGATGTTTGGCTCCGCGATCTACGTCGCCATCGAGCTGGGTCGGGACGGGCGGCGAGTCCGCGCCCGGTGATATGATGCGAGGGATGCGTCGCTGGGTGATCGCGCTGGCCCTCGCCTCTGGCTGTGGCCCGATCGCGTACGTGAACCAGGTGACGCGCGACGCCTCGACGAAGGTCGACCGCGCGCGCGAGCTGAACGCCGACAAGTACAGCCCGTACTGGTGGACGCGCGCCGTCGTCTACCTGCACATGGCCCGCGAGGTCGCGGCGCACGCCGACTACCAGGGCGCGAATCACTTCGGTCGGCTCGCGTCGCAGGCCGCCGAGCAGGCCGCCGCCGACTCCGAGCTCGCCGCGCGCGACCCGAGCAAGCGGTCGGTCAACCCGATGGACCTGGCGCCGGCCAAGGACCGCGGTGCCGTGGCGCCGGCCACGGACAGCGGCGGCGTGGCGCCGGCCAAGGACGACGGCGCGGTTGCGCCGGCCAAGACGCCATGACGAAGTACCTGATCGCCGTGTGCCTGGTGCTCGCCGCGTGCGCGGGCCGGCAGGTGCG
>DAIRFU010000605.1:0-4386 GCA_036794935.1 Kofleriaceae bacterium
GTCGGTGAGGAGATCGCCGCAGCCGTACAGGATCGGCCGGCCGGCGTGAACCTCGATCCCCTTTTCGTGTTGTGACGAGTGGCCGTGCACGAGATCGACACCCGCGTCGTCGATCATCTGGCGCGCGAAGAGCTGATGCACGGCGTCGACCTCGAAGCCCCAGTTCGGCCCCCAGTGGATCGAGAGCACGACGATCGTGCGCGGCGTCCGCCATGGCTCGATCGCCTGCCGGAGCCGCCGCACGGTCCCGGCACCGAGATCGATCACGACGCTGACGCCCGGCATCCCGATGTCGGCGGACCACGCGGGCGGCACGCCGGCATCGGGGCAGCCGATCGAGAACACGACGACGCGGCCGCGCTCGCCGAGCTCGATCACGGCCGGCCGCTCGGCCTCGTCGCGATCACGGCCGGCACCGCAGCGCCGGATGCCGAGCCGATCGAGTGCCTCGAGCGTATCCGCGAAGCCGTCGATGCCCCAGTCGAGCACATGGTTGTTCGCGAGCGTGCAGGCGTCGATGCTCGCCGCTGCCAGGCATGCCGCGTTCTGGGGGCTCACGCGGTAATGGATCCACTTGTGCGGATCGGGCTCGCCTCGGCGGGTGATGCTGGTCTCGAGGTTCACGATCGAGGCGTCGGGGCGCATGGCCTCGAGGACCGCGAGCGCATCGCCCCACGGGTATGCGGGAGGCACGCCGCGCGGGATCGGGCCCGAGACCTGCTCGGCGAGCGCGATGTAGTCACGCGCGTCGTCCATGTGCGGCTCGTGGAGATCCGGGGCACACGGCTCGGGGAGGATCTGGTCGATCCCGCGCGCGATCATGATGTCGCCGCAGAGAAACAGCGTCAGGTTCGCGTCCATACCGGCTCCTCGAGCAGCGCGGCCATCGAGCGCTCCTGATGGAGCGTGGTGACGGTGCGGCCGAGCAAGGCAGCGACCGACAGCACGCAGAGCTTGTCCCGCGCGTGCCCGAGGTCGACGCGATCCGGCGAGATGGTGTCGGTGATCGTGATCGTGTCGAGCACGGGTGTCGCGAGCACGGTGCCTGCCGCGGCCGTGAACGCGCCGTGCGTCGCCATCGCGTGGACCGCGGCGGCCCCCCGGTCGCGGCACGCGTCGGCGGCGCGGATCAGCGTCGTGCCGGTGACGATCAGGTCGTCGATGATGACCGCGGTGCGGCCCTCGACGTTGCCGACGAACGCCTCGCTGCGCACCACGCCGCCCTTGCGATGCTTGCCGAGCATCGCGAGCTCGACGGTCGCGCCGGTCGCCTGCTCGAGCGCGTCGCGCAGCGCCTCGGCGCGGTGAAAGCCTCCCGGATCGGGGGACACGACCGCGAGGCGGCGGTCGCCGAGCAGCCCGCAACGCGCGACGAACAGCGGCTTCGCCTCGACGAGCTCGGTCGAGATCCGGAACGCGTTCTCGTACGCGGCCTGGTTGTGGACGTCGACCGTGACGACGCGATCGAAGCCGCCGGCCTCGATCAGGCGCGCCACGTAGCGCGTCGTGACCGGATCGCGCGGGTTCGTGCGGCGGTCCTTGCGCGCGTAACACAGGTAGGGCGCGACGAGCGTGATGCGCGCGGCCCCGGCATCGCGCGCGGCGCCTGCGAAGAACAGCGTCCGGCACAGCCGGTCATGGACGCTCTCGCCGGCATCGCCGTACAGCGAGCACAGCACGTAGACATCGCGGCCGCGTACCGATGCGAGCGGCCTGACTTTGTGCTCGCCATCGTCGAACCGGCGCAACTCGTGCGCGGTGACCGCGATGCCGGCCTGCTCGGCGACCGCGCGACCGAGCGCTTCGCTCGGCGGCAGCGCGAACAACGAGAGCTCGTCGGGGCCGGTCATGGCCTGGCGAACAGCAATCGACGTGCCCGCAGCGTTCTGGTCGCCTCGGTGAATCACGCGGCGCCGCCGCGGGAGTGAGCTGGCGCGGGGCGTGAATCATCGCGCGAATGGAGGTTCCGATGCCGCTGCACGAAAGGCTCGCAATTCCCTTACTCGCCACGCTCGCGTGGGCGCCGGCCGCGCTCGCCAAGCCGGCGCCGCGTTCGCCGCCACAGTCGCAGCCGATCCAGATGGAGGACGAGACGGAGGAGGAGGAGGAGTGTCCGCCGGCGGTCCGCGGCGTCCAGCTCTCGCTGACCCCGATCACGTCGGGCGTGCGGTTCGACTTCACGACCGCGCGCAAGGACCAGGTCAGCGATCTACGTGATCTGCTGCGCGAGGCAGCCGCGACGATGGAGTATCACAGCAAGCTCGTCGCGTTGCACCCGGATCTGGTGACCGCGGAGGACGAGGTGATTCCGCCGGTCGACATCGAGGTCGCCGATCTGCCGACCGGCGTGCAGGTGACGATCCGCGCCGAGAACCCGACCGACGGCAAGCAGGTGGTGGCGCATGCCCGCAAGCTCGAGCAGGCGTGGGACACGAACGACTGTGTACGCAGTGCAGCCGCCGCACAGCGCACGGCCCTGCCGCGCCGCCTGTCGCGGTGACCGCCGGTCAGAGCTCGAGCAGCGACAGCAGAGCGGCGATCGCGAACGCGATCAAGCCGGCGCGACTTCGTGTGCGAACGAGGACCGGCAGCAGATCGGCGACCGCGATGTACAGGAACATGCCGGCCGCGAGCGCGAGCACGATGCCCTCGAGATCGGGCAGCGACGCCGATAGCAGCAGCGCGCACGCGGCACCCGCCCCGGCGGTGAGCTGGACGATCGCCATGCTCGCGAGTGCCCGGCGGCGCGACATGCCCGCCGCTCGCAGCAGGCCGTAATCGGCGAGCTCGGTGGGGAGCTCGTGGGCGATGACGGCGATGCTGGTCAGTGCACCCGCGCGCGGCGACACGAGGAACGCGGCGGCGATCGCGATGCCGTCGGCGAAGTTGTGGAGGGCATCCGAGCCGAGCAGCGCGACCGGGCTCACCGGCCGCGCGCTATGCGCCTGCGGGCGCGCGGTCACTCGCTCGAAGACCCACAGCGCGGCGGCGGCGACCACTGCCCATCCGAACGCGGCCGTCCCGACGCGGGCGCGCGCGTCCGGGAAGAGCTCGAGCGATCCGGACGCCATCAGCGTGCCGGCGGCGAAGCCGAGCAGCGCCGGCTGCCAGCGCTGGAGCAGCCGATCCGGGATCAGGCCACCGGCGAGGGCGGCGATGCCGTCGAGCGCGACGACGATCGCGATCCAGCCTGCGATCTCGTGGGTGCTCATGACGACGCTGCAAGCATGGCTGCGGAGGCTCCCTGCCGCACGCACGCAGGCGCGAGCTCGGGAATCGGAGCACCGCTCGCGCGTACCGGTGGAACGCGGTCTGCACCGCTTGCCTGCACATTCCAGGAGGAACCCATGCAGGAGCTAATCAAGTTCAACCGGCCGAAGGTCATCGATCTGCTCACCGCGCGGCTCACGTTCGAGCGCGTCGGAGTCAAGCTATACGACGCGATCATCGGGAAGGTCCAGATCCTTGGGGATGCGCAGGCGCAGCGGATGCTCGATCAGCTGCAGGAACATCGCGACGAGGAGAAGGAGCACGAGGAGTGGCTGGAGGAACAGATCCGCGCACTCGGGGCCGACGCGCACGGTACGAGCGAGATGTCCGAGCTGGAGACGCGCGAGTCGAAGGGCATCGAGGACGTGATCCTCGATGGCGATAACGAGATCTCGCACCTGATGCACGCGCTGCTCACGGCCGAGCTCGCCGACAATGCCGGCTGGGATCTACTGGTTTCTCTCGCCGACGAGGCGGGCGACCGGGACGCCAAGAAGGCGTTCAAGAAGCGCCTGCACGAGGAGGAGGAGCACCTGATCTTCGCGCGCCGTGCGGTCGTCAAGCTGGCGCGCCGCGAGGTGCTCGGCGAGCAGGTGTCGATGCCGACCCGTCCGTGACGTCAGCGGAGGGGCGAGGCGGTTGCGTCCGCGCCGCGCGCGAGCCGCGACGGCAGACCGCTGCGCAGGTTGTCGAGGCAGCGCCGGAGCTGCTCGACCTCGAACGGCTTCGTCAGGTGATCGAAGAAGCCCGCCTCGAGCGAGTGCTGCATGTCGGCCGGCTGGCTGCGTGCGGTGACCGCGATCACCGGGACGTCGCCGAGCTTCTCGCGCAGCCGGCGCGCGACCTCCCAGCCGTCGAGCACGGGCAGCCCGATGTCGATCAGCACGATTTCGGGCTTGAACGTGGTGGCGAGCTGGAGCGCGACGGCCGCGTCGTGGGCCAGCACGACCACGTACCCGAACTGCTCGAGCAGGAGCTTGAGTGCCTGCGCGTTCGCGTCGTCGTCCTCGACGAGCATCACGCGATTGCCATGCAGGGCCGGCGAGAGCTCTGTGCCGGCGAGCTCCGCGTCGTCTGCCGCCGGCAACGCGATCGCGAGCTCGCGGATGCCGCCGA
>DAIRFU010000606.1:0-4376 GCA_036794935.1 Kofleriaceae bacterium
GGTCGTCCCCGCGTCGCCGCCGCCGGGCGGGACATCGTCCGCGCTGCAATCGACGAGGTTCGTGACCAGCTCGCTGCCGGCGGGCCGCGGCCCGTAGTGCGGTGCGGGGCAGCCGAGCTCGCGCGCGCCGAGATCCGCGCCGGCGCCGACGTGACGCGCGTTGATCCCGGGCAGCTCGATCGCTGCGTCGATCGCGTTGCTGGTGGCGGCGAGCACGAGGTCGGCCGGCGCGAGCACCTCGGTGTACGTCGCCGGTGCGGTGACGTCGCCGGCGAAGATCGGCGCGGTCAGCACGCGCCCTCGCGTCTCGATGCCGGCGGCCTGCGCGTCCGCGAGCGTCGCGAACGTACGCGCCGTTCCGACGGTACCGAACCAGTAGCCCGCGTCCGGGAAGTAGCCGTTGCCGTCGAACTCCCCGCGATCGATCGCCGCGGTCCATTCGACGGTGCGCCCGGCAATCTGCGCGGGCGCGACGAACAGGTTGTTCGCGATCGCGAAGTTGTGCTGCGTGATCGGGGTCTGGAGATTCAGCGCGATGTCCGGGCTGACGAACGTGTTGTGGTAGATGAGCACGCCCGATGGCTCGACGGTGCCGCCGACGGACTTCAGCTTGATCTGCTCGTCGGCGACGTTGAGGATCTGGTTGCGCAGCACGTAGAGCGGGCCGCCATAGGCGGGCTGGATCGAGATCGCGGTGTACACGTTCGTCCACCGGTTGCCCCACAGCCGCACGTTGCCCTCGCCGCGGTCGAGCTCGGTACCGTCGGCGTAGATCTCGTGGATGTCGTTGCCGTAGAAGTCGTAGGCGCGGCCGCCCTCGGCGAAGTTGATCATCGGATCGCCGAACCCGGAGATGTCGTTGTGACAGACGACGTGGCCCGAGCCGTCGACGCGGATGCCCTGATCGTCGGCGTGCGCGGCGCCGTCATCGCTGTAGATCAGCGGCCACTGGAGTCGGCCGTGCACGATGTTGTCACACAGCGTGAAGTCGGTCTGATCGACGCCGGCGCCGATGCCGTGCTGGATGTCCTCGATGCGCAGGCCGAGCGCGGCGTTCGCCGTCGTACCGGTGCCGAGGAAGCGCAGCGCGCGCGTGCCGTGCGCGAGCGTCAGGCGCTCGACGTGGATGTAGCTGCCGTAGACCTCGAGGATGTTGCAGCCCGCGCAGTCCTCCCCGTCGATCACGGTGCCGTCCCGCGACGCACCGCGGATCACGATCGGCTGCTCGGCGGTGCCGCTCGCGGTGATCGAGAACGCGCCGGCATACGTCCCGTCGGCGAGCTCGATCACGTCGCCGGCCGCGGCGTCCTGAAGCGCGCCACGCAGCTCGGTCGCGGTCGCCACCTCCACCACATGTGGCGTGGCCGGATCGGCCGGCCAGCTGCGCGTCGTCGCGGTCAGCATGCGCGTCTCGCCGCCGCCGTCGGGATCGATTGCCTCGAGCTCGATCTCGTAACTGCCGCCCGGCGCGACATCGAAGATCGTGCCGGCGAGCTGCTCGGGCACCATGCGGCCGGTGACCGTCTCGGGCAGCACGCGAAACAGCGGCAGTGCCTCGCGATACTCCTGCGCGCCCGCCGGGCGGTAGCGGACCCGGATCTCGGCATTGCGGTTCGCGTCGCCCGCGATCAGTACCTGGACGCCGATCGCGTGCAGGGTCGCGCGGTCGGTCCGCACCTCGTTGATGGTCAACGCGTTCTGTCCGTGCGCCACGTGGACGGCGCAGACGAGCAGGATCGTGACGAGTGCCCCTCGCATCGCCGGCGATGGTAACGCGGCGGCTTCGCGCTAGATTGTAACAATGCGCCTCGTCGTCTACGACCGGACCTGCGTCGCGAGACGCGGGCACCTGACGCCGGTCTGGGCCGCGGGGGCGTGGCTGTTTCGCCGGCTCGGCCGGATCGATGCGGTGCATGGCGTCGCGAGCTGGGCCGAGGCGCTCGGCTGGCTCGCCACCCGCGAGGAGCCGATCGACGAGATCCAGTACTGGGGCCACGGCAAGTGGGGCGCGGCGTTCGTCGGCGAGGACGTGCTCGACGCGAGCGCGCTGCACGATCGTCGCCACGATCGTCGCCGCGATCTCGAGGCGGTGCGCGAGCGGCTCGCGCCGGGCGCTCTCCTGTGGTTCCGCACCTGCGAGACGTTCGGCGCGGCACGCGGCATCGACTTCGCGGAGCGGCTCGCCGACTTCTTCGGCGCCCGCGTCGCCGGCCACACGTACATCATCGGCTTTCACCAGAGCGGGTTGCACGGCCTCGCACCCGGCGCGCGCGCCGACTGGTCTGCCGGCGAAGGCCTCGCCGAGGGCTCGCCCGAGGCCCCCGCACGTGCACGGTGGTCGCGGCCCTGGCATCCGCGGACGTTGACCGCGCTGCACGGCGCGGTGCCGGCGGCCTGGATCACGCGCTGACGTCCTCGCCCGTGCGATGATGGGCGCGTGGTTCGCTCGACGATCGTGCTCGTGATCCTCGCCGCGTGTGGCGGCGACGACGCCGTGATGCCCGACGCAGCGGGTGGCGGCGGCACGCCGTCGATCGCCGGCACGCCGGTCGAGTCGTTCGAGATGACGTCGTGCGCGACGAGCAGCGTGCTCGCACTCTCGGTCCAGATCGCGAGCGAGGTCGACTGCATGATGCCGGGCCAGCTCGTCGACTTCGCGGCGGGACCGACGATCGAATTCACCGGCTCCGCGGTGCTGCCGTACGTCAGCCTGGCCGCGCGCACCGCGCTGTACGATGCCGCCGCGTCCGGTACCGGCGCGATCGAGGTGACGAGCGCGTTCCGCACCGTCGTCCAGCAGTACCTGCTGCGCCGCTGGTTCGAGCTCGGCCGCTGCGGCATCACGGCGGCCGCCGAGCCGGGCGGCTCCAACCACGAGAGCGGGCGCGCGCTCGACGTCTCGAACTACAGCACGTGGCTGTCCGCGCTCGAGGGGCAGGGCTGGTCGCACGACGTGCCGGGCGATCCGGTCCACTTCGATCACCTCGACTCGCCGGACATCCGCGGTGCCGACGTGCTCGCGTTCCAGCGGCTGTGGAACCGCAACGCACCCGACGATCCGATCACGGCCGACGGTGCGTACGGCCCCGAGACCGAGGCGCGGGTCAAGCGCGCACCGGCCGAGGGCTTCGGCATCGGCGCGGCGTGTGCGACCCGGCTGGCCCCGCCCGTGATCCGCGAGGTCGCACCGCCCGCGACCGAGGTCGAGTGCGCGCGCTGATCGCGCTGGCCTTGCTCGCGGCGTGTGGCGACGACGCGGCGAGCCTCGCGCCCGATGCCGGCGCCGACGCGGCGGGCAGCGCCGACGCGAACGAGGGCGAGGACCGGCCGGCGGTGCCAGCCGGCTGCGTCGACCAGCGCGCGCTCGCCGACCGCCCCGACGATCATGGCTTCGACCAGATCCGCGTGCTCTACGTGCTGCCGGCGGACGTCGCGGATCGCGGGCGCGACACGAACGGCCAGATCTGCAACTCGATGCGCGCGGCCGCGACGTGGTTCTACGACCGCGCCGGTGCCTACCTGCGCTTCGACACCCAGGACGGCCTGATCGACCTCGGCTTCGTGCGGCTCGCGAAGACCGACGCCGAGCTGCGCGGTACCGATCCGAACAACACGAGCATCACGACCGGAACCGCCTTCGTGCTGACGCGCATCGAGAACGAGCTGCGCGCGATGGGCATGATCGCGGACAACAAGCTCTACGCGATCTTCTACGAGGGCTCGAGCGTGTATGCGTGCGGCGGCGGCTCGTATCCGCCGATCGTGCCCGGCCGCAGCGGCGCCGTGTACCTCGCCGGCATGCCGCCGGGCGTCACCCAGCCATGTGGCGAGTCCCGGCCGTGGGGCCAGGCGAGCCTGGCGCCGAACTACATCGACTACGCGATCCTGCACGAGCTCGTGCACTCGCTCGGCTTCGTGCCGCAGGGCGCGCCGAACCAGCACGCGTCGGGACACGTGTTCGACGGCGCATCGGCTGATCCGGCCGCCGACCTCATGTACTCGCCGCGCACCTCGCAGGATCCGCCGTGGCACATCGACGTGCCCGAGGGCCTCGTGCTCGACATCAATCACGACGACTACTTCATGACCGCGCCGGCTCTCGATCTCGCGCACAGCTCGCTGCTCGCGCCGCTGCCCGCGGGGGCGATGCGGCCGGCCGGCTGGTGATCAGTCCTCGCGCAACACGAGCAGGCCGCGCTCGAGATCGGCGACGTACAGCAGGTCGCCGACCTTGCGCACCGCGAGCGCGCCCTCGAACGCGTCGCCGAACGCGCCGTCTTCTTGCCAGTCGTTGTAGTGGGCGATCTCGTGTGGCTGCGTCGGATCCGAGAGGTCGACGACACGCACGCCGTCGTGATAGTAGGCGACGTAGACGA
>DAIRFU010000607.1:0-4371 GCA_036794935.1 Kofleriaceae bacterium
AGACCCGCCGAGCCGATGCCGGTGCCGCGCCCACCGACGCCGACGCCCCCGCCGTCATCGGACCGCAACGAGGACTCGGGCGCGATGACAATCCCGCAGCAGCCGTCGCCGGTAGCCGGGCGCGCGCTCACCGGATCGCCGCCGATGCAACCCGGCGCACCGCCGCCGCTGCAGCCCGGCGCACCGCCGCCGTACGTGCCGCCTCCGGGATACGCGGGCTACGCCGCCGACGCGTCGGGGTTGCCGATGACGCCGCCGCAGGGCGTGCCGCAGGGATACGCGCAGGCGCCGTACGGCCAGCCCCCGTACCCGCCGCATCCCGGCTATCCACCGCAGCCGTACGCGCAGTACCCGGGTTACGCGCCGCCGCAGCCGGGCTACGCGCCGCCGCAGCCGGGCTATGCGGCGCCGCCGGTCACGCCGGGCGCGCTCTATCAGTTACAGCCGCAGGGCGCGTCGCCACCCGTGCCGATGACGCTGACCGGCCAGCTGCGCCTGTTCGAGGCCGACGAGCTGCCCGACAAGTACAAGGTGTCGGGCGCCGGCACGCGCTGGATCAAGCTCGCGATCGCCGCGGTGCTCGCGATCTCGGTGGCCGCCGGTGTCACGTTCTTCATCATCCGAACGATGCGCGACACCGCGCCCGAGGTCGGCACGATCCGGGTCGACTCGGTGCCATCCGGTGGCGAGGTCACGTTCGACGGCACCCGCATGGCCGGTTCGACGCCGCTGGCGATCGAAAGCGTACCGGTCGGCACCCGCCACGAGGTGAAGATCGAGCTCGCGCGGCACAAGGTGCACACCGAGACCGTGGACGTGCCCAAGCGCGGCGGCGAGGTGTCGGTCAACGCGATCCTCGTCCCGATCACCGGCAAGCTGCGCATCGTCACCGAGCCCGACGGCGCCGAGATCTGGATCGATGGCACGCTGCGCGGCCGGGCGCCGACCACGATCGGCGGGATCGAGATGTCCTCCGCCCGCAGCCTCGAGCTGCGGCTCGAAGGGTACCGGCCGTACATCCAGAAGCTCGAGTGGCCGGCGAACGGCGAGATCAACATCGATCAGAAGCTGCAGCGCTGACCACGTGATCTCGCGCCGCGATCGCTGATACGCTGCGTCCCCCATGGTGCAAGCAGCTGCGAGACAGTCGGTGGCCGGCGAGATCACGACCCTGCTCGGACGCGGAGCGACCTTCGAGGGCAAGCTCACGTTCGAGGGCACGGTGCGGATCGATGGCCGCTTCAAGGGTGAGGTGTTCTCGGACGATACGCTCGTGATCGGCGAGGGCGCGCAGGTCGAGGCGTCGATCGACGTCGGCGAGGTGATCGTGCAAGGGACGGTCGTCGGCAACATCAGCGCGAAGCGCTCGATCGAGATCCACGCTCCGGGGCGCGTGAAGGGCGATCTCCACACGCCGGTGCTCCAGATCGATAAGGGCGTGATCTTCGAGGGTCGCTCCTTCATGGAAGCCGAGTCCGCGACCGCGAGCCGCCCGGCCCCCGCCGCGCCGCAGCCGCCCAAGCCGACCCCGGTCAAGTAGGGCTGATCTCGCGCGACCTGGTACTTCCTCCGATCGCGGCGCGATGTCGCAGGACCGCCTGAGCAAGCAGGCGCATCCCATCGTTGACAGCGTCGGGTGCGGAGACTATAAGCAGCCCGCCCCAAGGCCAGGATTTCGCTAGGTTGCCCATGGATCAGGCACTCGTTTCACTCGCATCGGGACCTCCGCTCATCGACATCGACTGGACGGTTCTCGTCCAGTTCGGGGTGTTCCTGCTCGTGCTCGTGGTCAGCAACAAGCTGCTGTTCCAGCCGTATCTACGGCTGCGCGAGCGACGCAAGGAGGGCATCGACGGTGCTCGCGCCGAGGCCGAGCGGATGACCGCCCAGGCGGACGCCAAGCTCGCCGACTACGAGAAGCAGCTCGCCGCCGCGCGCAGCCGCGCCAACGAGGAGGGCCGCAAGGTCCGCGCCGAGGCCGCCGCGCACGAGAAGGACGTGACCGACAAGGCACGCGCCGAGGCCCAGACGGCGATCGACGAGGCGACCGCGAAGATGCGCCAGGAGACCGATGCCGCGCGGCTGCAGCTGTTGCCGCAGGCGAACCAGCTCGCGCGTCAGATCGCGAGCAAGCTGCTCGGCCGGGAGGTCGCCTGATGTCCATGCGAAGCCAGCTCCTGGTCGCCGCGCTCTGCTGCGTGCCCGCCCTCGCGTACGCGCAGGAGGCGGAGCAGCCGCCGATCGAGAACAACACGAACGCGAACGAGACCCCGGCGGGGACCGCGCACGACACGCCGGAGGGCTCCGGCGATCCGACGCAGCACTTCAACTGGGCGAGCAACTGGCTCGGCTACAAGAGCAAGGACGTCTACGGCGGCAAGCTCGGCGACGGCAAGATGATCGACCCCCACACGGGGCAGGTCGTGATGGACGCGCACACCGGTCGCGCCGCCGAAGAAGAGCCGATGTCGCCGCCGTTCGTGCTGATGCTGGTCAACTTCGGCCTGTTGCTGTTCATCCTCGGCAAGTACGGCGGGCCGGCGGCTCGCAAGCTCGCGCAGGAGCGCCACGATCAGATCAAGACCGCGCTCGACGAGGCCGCGAAGCTGCGCGACCAGGCGGCCTCCAAGCTCGCCGAGTACGAGACGCGGATCAAGGATGTCGACAGCGAGGTCAAGAAGCTGGTCGACGGCATCCGCGCCGATGCCGAGGCCGACAAGCAACGCATCCTCGAGGCGGCCACCACGCAAGCCACGCAGATGAAGCGCGACGCCGAGCTGCGCATCGCCGCCGAGATCGAGCTCGCGCGTGCCCAGCTCACGCGCGAGGTCGCCACCGCCGCGGCGGGCGCGACCGAGAAGCTGCTCAGGGACAAGGTGACGGGCGACGATCAGAGCAAGCTCGTCGGTACGTTCATCACGAACGTGCAGGGCGGTGCACGGAAGGAAGTGCGCTGATGGTCACCGGCAGCCTCGCGCGGCGCTACGCCAAGGCGATCTTCGACATCGGCTCGACGCAGGGTGATCTCACCAAGCTCGGCCAGGACATCCGCTCGCTCGCCAAGGCGATGAACGAGTCGGCCGAGCTCGGCAGCGTGCTGACCAACCCGGCGATCCGCCGCGGTGACCGCCGCAAGGTGATCGATGGCCTGCTGTCCTCGATCGGCGTGCAGACCGCATCGCGCAACCTCGTGTACCTCCTCCTCGACGGCGAGCGCATGGGCAGTCTGCCCGCGATCTCTCGCGCACTCGACACGATGATCGAGGAGAAGGCCGGCCGGGTCAGCGCCGAGGTCATCTCGGCCAGGCCGCTCGATCCGAGCCAGCTGTCCCAGATCAACGCTGTCCTGGAGAAGCTGTCCGGGAAGAAGGTCAGCGTCACCACGCGCCAGGACCCCGAGCTCCTCGGCGGTGTCGTCGCCAAGGTCGGCGATACCGTCTACGACGGCTCCCTCCGCTCTCAACTCCGCACCATCCGCGACGAGCTCAGCAAGTAGCAGGTAAGGACGACGCACCATGGATATCCGCGCCGCAGAGATCTCCGACATCATCCGCAAGCAGATCGAGAACTACGACAAGAAGGTCTCGGTCACCGAGACCGGTACGGTGCTCACCGCCGGTGACGGTATCGCGCGCGTCTACGGCCTGTCCGGCGCGCTCGCCGGCGAGCTGCTCGACTTCGAGGGCGCCGGTGGCGCGACCGTGCAGGGCATGGTGCTGAACCTCGAGGAGGACAACGTCGGCGTCGCGCTCCTCGGCTCGTTCGAGACGATCCGCGAGGGCGACACCGTCAAGCGTACCGGCAGGATCGTCGAGGTTCCGGTCGGCGAGGAGCTGCTCGGCCGCGTCGTCAACGCGATGGGCCAGCCGATCGACGGTGGCAAGGCGCTCGTCGGCACCAACCGCCGCCAGGTCGAGATCAAGGCGCCCGGCATCATCGCGCGCAAGAGCGTGCACGAGCCGATGCAGACCGGCATGAAGGCGATCGACTCGATGATCCCGATCGGCCGCGGCCAGCGCGAGCTGATCATCGGCGACCGCGGCACCGGCAAGACGGCGATCGCGATCGACACGATCATCAATCAGAAGGGCCAGAACATGTACTGCTTCTACGTGGCCATCGGCCAGAAGCAGTCCACGGTCGCCACGGTCGTCGACCGCCTGACGAAGGCGGGCGCGATGGAGTACACGACCGTCGTCGTCGCCGGCGCGTCGGAGCCCGCCCCGCTGCAGTTCATCGCGCCGTACACCGGCGTCACGATGGCCGAGTACTTCCGCGACTCCGGCCGCCACGCGCTGATCGTCTATGACGATCTGAGCAAGCAGGCCGTCGCGTATCGCCAGCTGTCGCTGCTGCTCCGCCGTCCGCCGG
>DAIRFU010000084.1:0-15081 GCA_036794935.1 Kofleriaceae bacterium
CATGGGTGACCTCGCCGCTGCGCACAAGGGCTTTCACGGCCGGGTGGTGTTCGTCGATCTCACCGCGAAGACCCACCGCGTGGAGGCCGTGGATCCGCAGATCTATCGCGAGTTCCTCGGTGGTTACGGACTCGGCGCGTGGCTCATGTGGAAGCACTTCCCGCCGGGCACCGACCCGCTCGCGCCCGCGGCGTGCTTCGCGATCTGCTCCGGCCTGCTCACCGGCCTGCACGCACCGTTCTCCAGCCGCATCCAGATCGTCGGCAAGTCTCCGCTGACGGGGACCTGGGCGGACTCCAACTCCGGCGGCAGCGTCTGTAGCCACCTGCGCAAGGCCGGCTACGACGCCGTCGTCGTCACCGGCAAGGCCGAGGTGCCGTCGCTGCTCGTCATCCGCGACGGCGAGGTCTCGATCGAGCCCGCCGGCGAGCTGTGGGGCACCGAGATCCCCGAGGCGTTCGACGCGCTCAAGCAGCGGTTCGGCGGCAAGCGCGATGTCGGCGTGTCGGCGATCGGCCCCGCCGGCGAGAAGCAGCAGCGCATCGCCTCGGTGATGAACGATCGCTATCACGCATTCGGCCGCCAGGGCTTCGGCGCGGTGTACGGCAGCAAGAACCTCAAGGCGATCGTCGTCGCCGGCACCGGCGAGGTACCGATCGCGCGGCCCGATCAGTTCAAGGCCGTCTGCAAGCGCATCACCGACGAGTACAAGCGCGACCTCGGGCTCGTCGCGCGATTCTTCGCCTACATGGGCAAGCCGAAGGGGTGGCTCGGCTGGATGTACCGGCTGATGGTGCGGCTCGGCGCCAAGCTCTCGTCGCCGACCGCCTCGATGCGCCAGCTGTGGTCGCAGCGCGGCACGACCGCGGCGGTGGCGCTCTCGATCGAGAACGGCGACGCGCCGATCAAGAACTGGACCGGCGTCGGCGCGCGCGACTTCCCGCTCGCGAAGAAGGCGCTCAAGCTCGACGGCAAGGTCGTCGATCGCTACATCACGAAGAAGCTGTCGTGCGGCGACTGCCCGATGCCGTGCAAGGGCATCGTCAAGGTCAAGTCGCGCAACCTCACCGACGTGCGCAGGCCCGACTACGAGACGATCGTCGGCTTCGGCGCGAATCTGCTCAACGACGACATCGAGCTCGTCACCGCCTGCCATGACGCGTGCAACCGGCTCGGCATCGACGCGGTGTCTTCCTCGATGACGCTCGCGTGGGTCTGCGAGGCGGTCGAGCGCGGCGTGCTCTCGGCAGCCGACCTCGACGGCATCGACATGCGGTGGGGCAACGGCGAGAGCGCGCTCGCGCTCACGATCAAGATGGGCAGCGCCGAGGGCTGCGGCGCGTGGCTCGGCAACGGCGTCAAGCGCGCGGCGGAGCACGTCGGCAAGGGCTCCGACGAGTTCGCCGTGCACGTCCACGGCGGCGAGCCCGCGTATCACGACAGCCGCTTCACCTCGCTGATGGGCGTGACGTACGTCGCCGATCCAACGCCGGGCCGCCACACCGCCGGCTCCGCGTCCTGGAACGAGACGTTCGGCACCGGCCTGTCGCTGCCGAAGGCGGCCGAGAAGAAGGACTGGAACATCAAGTGGAAGGGCACCGAGGGCAAGGGCAAGGCGCAGGCGCTGCACTCGAACGCCCACCAGACCATGAACGGCCTCGGCCTGTGCATGTTCACGATGCTGACCGGCGCCCTGCCGTGGACCGAGCTGGTCAACGCGGCGACCGGCTGGGACTACACCGACGCCGATCTGCTGCGGTGCGGCGAGCGGATCCAGAACCTGCGCGCCGCGTTCAACCGCCGCGAGGGGATCAAGCCGGCCGACTTCGTGCCGCACCCGCGCATGCTCGGCCAGGGTGACGGCCTGCTCGAGGCCGGTCCGCTGAAGGGCGTGCGCGTGCCGCTGCCGGTGCTGCGCGACGACTACTACGCGGCGATGAAGTGGAACCAGACGAGCGGCAACGTATCGAAGGCCCACGCGGCCGAGCTCGGCATGAGCGAGCTGCTCGAGGGGTACACCGAATAATGGGGATCTTCGATCGGCTCCGCGGCGACCACATCCGCGTCCACATCCTGATCCGGGGCCGCATCGGTGACGACTGGAAGGACGTCGACGAGCACCTGCGCGTCCCCGCCGGCACCACGCTCGGCGCGCTGCTCGAGGTCGCCGATGCCGCCGGCGTGCCGCTGCGCGAAGCACTCGCGAAGTCACCGCACCTCGTCGACACGCTGATGCTCAACGGCGAGCGCTGCCCGCTGGCCGAGCACCGCGATCGCGTGCTCGCCGAGGGCGACGAGATCTATCTGCTCGCACCGCTCGCCGGCGGCTGACGAGGCGCTCTACAAGAGCCCGATGAGCAGCGCGCCGTACACGCGCAGCAGCATCGACAGATCGGCATCGTCGAAGTGCAGCTCGGCGCCGAGGAAGTAGTCGCGCCCGAACCGGATCTTGTCGAACTGGATCGGCACGTCGGTGTTGCCCTTGCGGATGCTCAGGTAGCCGGGGTCGTTCAGCACGTCGTCGACGCCCGCGATCAGGTACATCGACCGGAACACGGCGAGCGCGCCGGCGAGCTTGATGCGCGGCGTGTAATCGTACGAGCCGTAGAGATCGGCGGACAGCTTGAGCCTGCCCTCGCGCAGCAGCATGTCCGCGCCGAAGCCGAACGTCGACTCCTTGATGCCGCCGCGGATCTGAAACCAGTTGCCGAACGTCTTGCCGAACTGGACCGTGAAGCGCAGCCGATCGTGAATCTCCTGGTGCCGCGAATACTCGGGCACGCCGGTCGCATCGCTGATCTCGTCATCGGGGAAGTCGCCGAGCGGCCCGCGCTCGAGCTCGACGAGATAGAACTTGTCGGTGCGCGCGCGGACCTCGGCGGTGACGAAGAACCGCGGCTCGCGCGCGAACACGTTGAACTCCATGCGCAGGCCGAGCCACGACTTGAAGCGCGAGAAGCTGCTCGTGCCCGAGCGGACCGAATCGGTGCCCTCCTCGAGCGAGTCGGCGAGCGACGGATCGTTGATCAGGCGGCCCAGCGTGCCCTTCGCGTCGTCACCGCGACCCTCGTTGACCGCGGCGAGCAGCTCGGCGAAGTCGTCGACCGGCTCGTCGATGTCGTTCATGCCGGTGCGGACGCCCTGCATGCCGTCCTTCAGGCGCACCCGCAGGTCGGCGATCTGCGCGCGGGCGGTGGCGACGCCGCGGGCGACCCGGTCGAGCTGGCGATCGACCGTGGGGCGGGCGCCGGCGACCGCATCGGCCGCGCCGGCCGCGCCCGACTCGAGCCGGGCGAGCGCCTGGTCGGCCTTCGCGAGCGGCCGCTGGATGTGGCCCTCGTCGAGCCAGCGATCGGCATCGAGGATCCGGTCCTCGAGCGTGCCGAGCGCCCACTTGCGGCCCTCGATGCTGACCTCGTGAACGCGGTCGAGCCCGCGCGCGACCTTCGGCATCACGTCGTCGATCGACCGCAGCATCCGATCGGTCGAGGCCCCCTCCTGCACGCGGGTCAGGCACTGGCCCGAGCGCAGGCGCTGGTCGGTCGGCGCGCCGGCCTCGCTGCCGGTCGGGACGATCTCGACGTAGCTGTCGCCGAACGGCGAGTACGCGCGCTTGGTCACCCACGAGTCGGTCGGGATCTCGACATCGTCGACGAGCCGCATGTCGATGCGCGCGAACGCGCCCTCGACCGTGAGCCGGGTGACGTCGCCGACCCGCACACCGGCGATCATCACGGGCGAGCCGACCGCGAGGCGGCTACCGTCGCGGAACAGCGCGCAGGTCGTGAACGACTCGCCGATCTTCGTCGCCGGCATCCGCGACCGGATCCACAGCGCGACGAGTGCCACCGCCCCGACGAGGACGACGATGGAGACCACCCGCGAGAGCCAGCGCACGCCTCATCGTAGCCCAGGGCCCGGCTCAGCGCGCACAATCGAGCGTGAGCGTGATCATCGGCCCGTGGTCGATCACCTCGAAGTCCTCGACCTTCAGCGCGGCGAGGTCCTGGGGCGCGAGCAGGCCGTCCCACTTCGCGACCGTGTGGCGGTCGCTCTGCGCGGTCAGCGCGATGTTGCCGCCGTCCGCGTGATACATGCCGTACTTCTGCAGCGCGCGCGCGACGACCTTGGCGCCCTCCGAGGGCAGCGAGTCGACCGGGAAGTCCGCGCGCAGCCGGAGGTGGACGCCGTACGCGGGCGCGTCGGTGACGCCCGTCGTGTTCGTGCCGTGCGTGGCGGGCCGGACGAAGCCGCGCTTGACCCGATTGTTCGGCAGGATGAACCGGATCGCGTGATCGATCTCACCGGCCGCGACCTCGTCGGCGGAAAACAGCAGCGGCGCGATCGGGAAGCCGGCGGCGTCGGCGCTCGTGCACTGATCGCCGCGCAGCGTGTCCGTGTACGCCATCCGCTCGTTCCACACCGCGAGGCAGCCACCGTAGAACGTGTCGCCTTCGATGTTCGCGCGCCACATCTCGTAGAGCATGCCGGCGTCGCCGTCGTGAACGAGCAGGTGACAGTCACCGTCCCCGGTGCACGCGTAGCCATCTTCGCCCTCGACGTTGCCGCCCGACGGCACCGGCATCGCGGCGTCGTCACAGTCCGGCGAGTAGAAGTCACCCGTCTTCGTGAACGTGCGCATCGGCGCCGAACCATCGGCGGTCAGCACGTCGATCGAGAAGTCGATCTGAAACTTGTCGCTATTGCCCCAGCCGCCCTCGTCGCGCAGCGCCGCGATCGTGGCATCACTCGAGCTCGCCGCGGGCAGCCCGGAGACATCGCGGTTCCAGAACATCGGCGACGTGAAGTACGGCCCGGCGTTCGACGACAGCTCCGGCCCGTCGCCGGATCCATTGCCGCCGTCGGGGTCGGCGGTGTCGTCACCGCCTCCGGTCTTGTCCGAGCCCGAGCCACAGCCGAGCAGCATCGCGCACGCGATCCAGGTAGCCACCCTCATGCCGCAAGGCTCTCACGAACCTCGCGGCGGTTGGAATAGGATTTGTTCTCAGCGCTGGCAGTCGTTGGTGATCGGGATCATGGGGCCGTGATCGATCACCTCGAAGTCCTCGATGCGAAGCGGATACAGATCCTGGGGCCCGAGCAGGCCGTCCCACTTCGCGACCGAGTAGCGGTCACTCTGCGCGGTCAGCGTGTCCTCGCCGCCGTCGGCCTGGTACATGCCGTACGTCTGGAGCGCGCGCGCGACGACCTGCGCTCCCGTGGACGTCAGCGTCTGGACCGGATAGTCGGCGCGCAGCCGCAGATGAACACCATACGCGGGCAGATCGAGCCCACCGCTCGTGTAGGACGCGTGCGTGGCCGGCCGCACGAAGCCCTGGGTCATCCGATCGTTTGGCAGCACGAACCGGATCGCGTGATCGATCGATCCGGACGCCACCTCGTCGGCGGTGAACAGCAGCGGCGCGATCGGGAAGCCCGCGGCGTCGGCGCTCGTGCACTGATCCCCGCGCAGCGTCTCGTCGTAGGCGCGGTGCGTGTCCCACGCCGCCAGGCAGCCGCCGGAGAACGTCGTCGTGATGTTCGCCTGCCACATCTCGTAGAGCGTGCCGGCGGCCTCGTCGAACACGATCAGGTGGCAGTCGCCGCCCGAGCTACACGTGTAGCCGGCCTCGCCCTCGACGTTGCCGGTCGCCGGCACCGGAACCGGCATCGCGTCGCAGTCGGGGATCTCGAACGCGTCGGTCGGCGTGAACATCTGCGGTGGGTCCGATGCATCGGCGCGCAGCACGTCGAGCGAAAAATCGACGCGGAAGTGATCCTGATTGCCCCAGCCTCCGGCCGCGCGCAGCGCCGCGATCAGCTGCTCGCTGTTCGCCGCCGTGGGCGCAGCGGAGACGTCGCGATTCCAGAACATCGGGTGCTCGAAGTACGGTCCGTGCGACCCCGTGGCGCCGCCGCCCGGTGCGTCGGCCGCGCACGCCACCGCGAGACACAACGGGGCCAATCTCCAGGACGAAGTCATGCGGGCCGGTACGAGCAAGCGCCGCGCCGACCGCGTGACGCGTCGACGCCTATTTACCGGGACGACGCAGGTAGAAGTGAACGCCGCGCTGGGGGTGCGAGAGCCGGATCGCGAGTGCCTGCGCGCCGCGGGGCGGCTGCACCGTCGCGTTGAACCGGCGCGTACGCTTGTCGATCGGGATCTCGACGACATCGACCTTGGCGGTCCAGCCCGGCAGTACGGCTCCCTTGACGAGGACATCCGCGCCAAACGGTTTGCCGTTCTGCGGCAGCTCGATATAGACCTGCGGCGCGGTCTGATCGAAGTTGATGATCAGCGTCGATGCCTTGTCCTGGCGCACGCCGTCGCGATCGACCCAGTACGTGTACGTCGCCTCCTTGAGCTTCTTGCCGTCGATCGTGAACGCCGGCTTCGTGCTCTCGAACGTCTCCTCGGAGCCGCCGGTCGCGAGGTGCAGCTTGAATCGCTTCGCGGCGCCGGCGATCTTGATCTTCACGTTCGGGATCAGCGACTGGTACGAGATCCGGTAGGTGCGGCCGTCGGCGTCGATCGGATTCACCGGCGGATCCTTGGGCAGCCGCCGCGTGCCCGCGTCGCGACGCACGACGAGGCGACCCGACGCGACGGCGCCGCCGCCCGCACAGACGAGACGATACGAGTACGCGCCGGGCTCGGCGAGGATGTTCGCGGCCACCTTACCGGCGCTGATCCGGGCGGTGCGAAACCGCGGGTCGTTGTCCATCTCGATCGTGCCGCCGGACGGGCACTTGCCGTTGAACGCGAACTGCAGCGCCGTCCTGCCCTTCGGATCGTGGACCGTGAACGTCGGCGTCTCGCCGATCATGACCTTGAGGTCGTAGTAGTCGGGGATCTTCGCGGTCTGGTGGATGGCGCCGGCCTTCTCGAGCGACGCACTCTCGCCGGTCTTCATCGCGAGCTCGGCGCCGCCCGTGCCGAAGAGCTTCGCGGTCCCGTCGAGCACCGCGATCTTGGTCTCGCCGCGCCGGTTGACGTCGAGCCGCGCCTTGCCCGGGCCGTCCTCGCTGCCCTCGATCGCCACGCGGCCGCCGGGCACGCCGACCTTGCCGTTGCCCGCGACGTCCACCGATGTGGTCGCGACGCCGAGCTCGAGCCCGACGTCCAGGTCCTCGCCGATCGCCGCGCGCGAGCCACCCGCCATCGCGACCGTGACGCCGTTCGCGACCAGCTTCGCGGTCGTGCCCGCGCCGAGCCGGAGCTTCGCGCCCGGGACGAGCTGACCCGCGCCCGCCGGCAGTCGCTGCCACCGGGTGGCGCCCGGCGACAGGATCTCGGCCCGCCTGCCGGTGACCTCGATCGTGCCGTCGCCGGTCACGACAGCGGCAGCATCGAGCGCCGCATCGGCCGGCGCGGGCGCGACGCCCGCATCGCGGACCACGGCGAGCTTGATCGGGCCGATCGTCAGATCGAGGTCGAGCACCTTGCCGATCTCGAGATCGAGCATCTGGCCGTCCGCGCGCGCGATCTGCGCGCTGCCGACGAGCAGCTCGATCGAGCTCTTGCCCTGCCCCTTCGAGATCACGCGCACCGCGCCGTTGTCGGCGAGCTTGACCTCGCCGACGTCGAGGCCGTAGTTGCCGGTGCCACGCAGCTCGACGGCGCCGAGCTCGACCGCGAGCTTCGCGGAGTTGTCCTTGCCGGCGCCGAAGCGCAGCACGGTGTACTTGTCCATGTCGATCAGCGCCGTGCCGGCGAGCCGCAGCTCGGCACCGCCATCCGCCGTGCGCGCGGCGTCACCGAGGAAGTACTTCTGGCCGACGTTCGCGCCCATCCACGCGCCCTCGCCGGCCTGGCGCTCGACCGGCCCATCGGCCTTGGCGAGCTCGGCGATCGCGGCAGGCTTCTTCTTGCAGCCGACGGCGGCCACGACGACGAACAGACCTACCGCGGCGAGCAGGCGAAGCGGGCGCGCAGCCATCCTAGCGCTGCAGGTCGATGTTCTTGATCGCGACACCGTTGGGATCGATCGTGACGTCGAGCTCCTGGTCCTTGAGCCCCTTCGCGGTGACCTTGATCTTGTACTGACCCGGCGCGAGGTCGATGGTGAACGTGCCGTCCGCCACGGTCTGGGCCTTGCCCGCGCCGCCGACGACCGTGATCGTCGCGCCCTCCACGGCCCGGCCTCCAGGCAGCGAGCGGACGACGCCGCGGAGCTGGCCGGGTGGCAGCAGCGGCTCGAGCGTGATCGGCGGTGCCTGGTTCGTGCCTTCGGCGAGCTGCGCGATCGCCGCCGTGCCCGGCTTCATGCCGCCGACCTCGGCACTGATCTGCGCGCCGGTCTCCTCGATCGTCGGCTGGTTCGCCATGCGATGGCCGATCGGGACGCCCCTGAACACGTACGCCCCCGTCTCGTCCGTGATCACCGAGTCGACTTGCGAGCTCTTGAGCGTGAGCCTGACCGTCGCGCCGACCACCGGCTTGCCCGCGCTGTCGACGACCGTACCGCTGATGTCCGTGACGATGGGAACCGCTACATCGGCGCAGTCCGGCGGGGTGTGCCTCGCGCACTCGCGCTCGGTGAAGCCCGACGCTGCCTTGGGGCCACCGAAGCGCGCCGTCAGGCCGATGCCGCCGGTGACGATCGGCTCGTACGGCACGAGCGGGATGTTGCCGCTGTCGACCTGCGCGTCGTTGACGCCGGGGACCCTCGCGGCCTCGAGGAACACGAGTGCAGAGAGCTGATCGCTGATGTGGTAGCCGGCCATCACGCCGCCGCGGATGATCAGCGTGCCGCGCGCGAGCTCGGCGTGCTTGATCTCGCCCGCGCCGGCATCGCCCGGCCCGCCGACAAACGCATCGAGCGAACCCTCGACGCCGAGCCACGCCTTGCCGGCGGGGATCCGCAGCTGGGCGGCGCCGAACAGCGCGTGATAATCGGAGACGCCGAGCGAGACGCGATCGGTCAGCGACAGCTGCATCGGCTCGTCGACGCTGTTCGCGCTGTTGTCGAGGCGGAAGCCAGCGGAGAACGAGAGCAGGCCCGGCCCCGCCGGCAGCGACACGAGCGCGCGCGCGTCGACCGAGATCGCCGATCCCGCGACCGAGGGTGCGTCCTTGCCGGGCACCCAGATCCCGAGCTGGCCGCCGAACCGCAGCGAGCCGCTCGCCTTCGCGAGCCGGACGATCAGGTGCGGATCGCCGACATAGCCATCGTCGCCACCCGCGGCGACCGTGGTCGTCGCGTTCATCGCCGGGTCGCCGAGCCGGCCCCAGTGCCGGTCGTAGCGGCCGTCGAGCGAGATGCCGACGGACAGAAAATCGGTCGCGCCGAACGCGATCGCGACATCGCCAACGCCGCGGTTGAACGCGTGATCGGGTCCGAGCAGGCCGGTGCGGCGGCCCAGACCGGTCATCGTCCAGACCTGGATCGCGCCCTTCGGCAGCGTCTCCGCGGTGGGCGCGTGCAGGCCGCCGGGCATCGCGCCGTAGCCGATCGCCTGCGCGGGTGCGGCGGTCGGTTCGGCGGTGACGCCCGCCGACAGGTCGACGTTCTGCGCCGACGCAGCCAGCGGAACCAGCAGCACGGAGAGAACCAGAGCCCACCCGCAGCGCATTACCGAAAGTGTACGGGCGGAGCCGAGGTGGTTTCCAGTCCAGCGACGGTATTTACACGCGAGCGGGCGAGGGGTACGGCGGTGCCCTACCTGCGACGCGGATCACCGCGTCGAGCCGCCGCCGAGACCGTCGGCCTCGTCCCGCAGACGCTTCGCATCGACAGCGAGGTGGGCCATGGCCGCACGATAGAACGTGCTGCCGACGGTGACGCGGCGGACGCCGAGCGCGGCGAGGCGCGCGAGCGGCGGTGAGTCCGCGTGGAGCAGGATGTTGACCGGGCCCGCGGCGCCCGCGACCAGCGCCGCGATCGAGGTCTCGTCATCGGCCAGGATCGGATAGACGCAGTCGGCGCCCGCCGCGTGGTAGGCGCGGGCGCGCCGCAGCGCCTCGGCGAGCCACGTCTCCTCGGCGCCCGCGCGGTGCACGTAGACATCGATGCGGGCGTTGAGCACGAGATCCACGCCGAGCTGGCGCGCGGCTCCCTTCAGTGCCCGGAGCCGCGCTGCCTGCGTGTCGATGTCGAGCAGGCCACCATTGCGATAGTCGGAGTCCTCGAGGTTCACGCCCGCGACGCCTGCCTCGACCGCGCGGCGCGCGAGCTCGTCCGGCGCGATGCCATAGCCTCCCTCGAGATCGGCGGTGACTGGCAGCGAGGTCGCGGCAACGATGCGAGCGGTCGCGGCGAACATGGCATCGCCCGGCGCGCCCTCGTGATCGGAGAAACCAAGCGACTCGGCAATGCCGCCGCTCGTCGTCGCGATCGCCGGGAAGCCCGCTCTTGCGAGCACGCGCGCGCTTGCCGCGTCCCACGCATTGCCAAGCACGAGCGGGTGTGGGCCGGCGTGCAGCCTTCGCAGCTCATCCGCGCGTGCCGCCTGATTTATCCGAACGCTCATGCCTCAGCCGCGGTAGCGCAACCAGCGCACGAGCTCGCGAAGACCGGGGCGCTTGCCGTACATGAGGATGCCGATCCGGTAGATCTTCGCCGACGCGCGCGCCACCACGACGGTCGAAACGGCCAGGATCGCGAGCGAGAGCCCGACCTGGCCGAGCGTCGCGCCGCCCAGGAAGTAGCGGGGGGGCATGAGGATCGGCGACCAGAACGGGATCATCGTCATGATCGAGGCCGCCTGGCCGCGCGGATCACCGATGACGGCCGACAGCGCCATGATCCCGATGACGAGCACGAACGTGATCGGCATCTGCGCCTGCTGGGAGTCCTGCTCGGTGGACACCATCGCACCGACTGCCGCATACATCGCGGAGTAGAACAGGTACCCGAGCACGAAGCTCACGAGCGTGACCGCGAGCTGGTCGCCGGTCAGCGAGGGCAGCATCTGCGCGGCCCCCGGATCGGCGCCGAACAGGCCGAGGATCGCGTCCTGCTGCCAGAGCGCGAGCGCGGCGATCACGAACCAGATCGCGACCTGCGCGAGGCCCGCGCCGCCGACGCCGATGATCTTGCCCGACATCATCGCGCGCGGGTTCGTGGTCGCGACCAGCAGCTCGACGATCCGCGTCGTCTTCTCGGTGACCACGCTGCGCATCACACCGATGCCGTAGAGCGTGATCACCATGTAGATGAGAAACGCGATCATGTAGCCGATCAGGAACACGACGATGCCGGCGGAGCCCTGCTCCTCCCCGGTCGTGTGGCGCACGCTGACGTCGACAGGCTTGACGAGCTGGAGGAGGTCGGTGCCGCTGAGTCCGGCCCGCTTGGCGCGTTCGGTGATGACGACACTCTGCGCGACGCTCGAGAATCCCATCGTCACCGACTGGTTGCTCGCGTTCGAGCCGCTGTAGACGATCGTGCCGCCGTCGACCGCGTCGCGCGGGATCACGATGTAGCCGCTGATCTCCTCGCGCCGGATCTCGTCGCGCAGCGTGGCCTCTTCGGTGTCCGCCGGGACCTCGACAGCGCTCCACAGGAGCCCGAACGGAGGCGGAAGACCGAGCTGCAGGGCGAGCGGGGCGCCGAGCTCGTGGCCCTTGTCGACAATCTTCACCTTCGCGCCAGCCGTCGTCGGGCTGCCGATCATCGCCGGGATCACGATCGAGCCGACGATCAACAGCGGCCCGAGGATGGTCATGACGACGAACCACTTCGAGCGCACGCGCTCGAGGAACTCGCGCCTCGCGATCACCCACATCTCACGCAAGGGCCTGCTCCTCCTCGCGGCGCTCGGCGACCGCGGCCGCCGCACCGACCCGCTGCACGAAGATCTGGTGCAGCGTCGGCACGACGATCTCGAACAGCCGCAGCTCGACGTCGTGGTTGAGCAGCGTCTTGAGCAGCGCCTGCGGCGAGACGCCTGCCGCGAGGATCACCTCGCAGTCGGCATGGCCGCCCGCCCGCGGCGCGCGACGCTCGACGACGAGCTTCGGATCGCTCAGCGGTCCTTCGGCACGGTCCTTCGAGGCCTCGTCCGCGAACGACAGCGCGATCACCCCCTCGGCGACCGAGGCGCGCTTGATGTCGCGCAGCTTGCCGTCGAGCACCTTCTTGCCGCGCGCGATGATGCACACCGCGTCGCAGATCTTCTCGGCCTGCTCCATCTGGTGCGTCGAGAACAGCACGGTGCGGCCGCTCGTGCGGATCTCGTCGACGACCTCGCGCAGCACCTCGGCGTTGATCGGATCGAGGCCGCTCCACGGCTCGTCGAGGATCACGAGTGCCGGCTCGTGGATCAGCGCGGTCGCGAACTGGACCTTCTGCGCCATGCCCTTGGACAGGTCCTGGACCTTGTTCTTGCCCCAGTCGGCCAGCCCCAGCCGCTCCAGCCAGCGCAGCGCGCGCTGCTTCGCCTCGGCATGGGCGAGGCCGCGCAGCTCGGCGATGAACACGATCATGTCGATCACCTTCATTTTCGGGTACAGGCCGCGCTCCTCGGGCAGGTAGCCGATCCGGCGCGCCGCCGTCTGGCCGGGCGTCAGGCCGTCGAGGATCGCGATCGAGCCGGCGTCGGGGGCGATGATGTCGTTGATCATCCGCAGGATCGTCGACTTGCCGGCGCCGTTGGGGCCGAGGATCCCGTAGACCAGACCGCGCGGGACCTCGAACGACACGCCGTCGACGGCGATGTGGTTGCCGAACCGCTTGACGAGGTCCGTGACGACGAGTGCCGGGCTCGTCATTCCGGGTCACCCACGATGCAACGCTCGAGCACCGCCATGCGGATCGCGACGCCCCAGCTCACCTGCTGGAGGATGACCGCGCGCGGCCCGTCCGCGACCTGCGGCGACACCTCGACCCCGCGGTTGATCGGCCCCGGGTGCATCACGATCGCGTCGGGCTTCGCGTACGCGAGTGTGCGCTCCGACAGCCCGAAGGTGCGCGACAGCTCGCGCGTGTTCGGGAACCGCGGCGCCTCGCCGTCGAAGCGCTCGTGCTGGACGCGCAGCATCATCACGACGTCGGCGCCGTCGAGGCCGTCCTCGAGGCGCGCGCAGATCCGCACGCGCTCGCGCGTCAGCTCGCCGCCGATCAGCTCGATGCCGCGCGGCAACAAGGTCCATGGTGCGACCAGCCGCACGCGCGCGCCGAGCTTCGCCAGGCACAGGACGTTCGATCGCGCGACCCGCGAGTGTGCGATGTCGCCGACGATCGCGACCTCGAGGCCCGCCAGCTCCCCCTTGTGGCGGCGAATCGTCGCCGCGTCGAGCAGCGCCTGGGTCGGGTGCTCGTGCTGGCCGTCGCCCGCGTTGACCACGGAGCATCCGGCAGTCCGCGCGAGCATCGCCGCCGCGCCGCCAAATGCGTGGCGCACGACGATCGCGTCGGGGTGCATCGCCTGCAGGTTGCGGCCGGTGTCGAGCAGCGTCTCGCCCTTCGTCGTCGATGACGAGCTGGCCGCGATGTTGATCGCCTCGGCCGAGAGTCGCTTGGCGGCGAGCTCGAACGACGTCCGCGTCCGCGTCGAGCTCTCGTAGAACAGGTTGATCACGGTGCGGCCGCGCAGGCTCGTCAGCTTCTTGATCGGTTCGTCGGCCAGCGCCCAGTAGCGATCGCCGTGATCGAGGATGCGGACGATCTCCGCGGCGTCGAGGTCAGCGATGGAGACCAGGTGCCGGGGGCCGCTCGTCACGCCCTCCATATAGCAGATGGCGGTGTTATCGTGGGGTGGTGTCCGGAGCGAAGGTGAGCCGGATCGGCTCCGTCATCGGGGATCGCTTCCGCCTCGACGAGCAGATAGGCCGCGGCGCCATGGCCGAGGTCTACCGCGCGCTCGACCTCGCGACGCAGGCATTCGTCGCGGTCAAGATCCTGCGCCATCAGCACGTCACCGACTCGGTATCGCTCGCACGCTTCGCCCGCGAGGGCGACGTCCAGGCGCGGCTGCGCCACCGCAACGTGGCCGCGCTGCTCGCGACCGGGATCACGGCCGACCGCCACGAGCCATACCTCGCGGTCGAGCTGTTGCGCGGCACCACGCTGCGCGGCGTGATCAAGAGTGAGGGCCGCATCGCGCCGCGGCGGGCGGCGAGCTACGCCTGGCAGGCGCTGCAGGGCCTGCACGCGGTGCACGAAGCTGGCGTGCTGCATCGCGATCTCAAGCCGGCGAACATCATGCTCGAGCCGTCGCCCGGCCCGATCGAGCGCGTCGTGCTGATCGACTTCGGGTTCGCCACCTTCGAGGGCAGCGCGAAGCTCACGCTGCAGGGCACGGTGGTCGGCAGCCTGACGTACATCGCGCCGGAGCGGCTGCTCGCCGAGGAGCCAGACCGCCGCGCCGACGTCTACGCGATCGGCGTGGTGCTGTTCGAGCTGCTCACCGGCCGCCCGCCGTTTGTTGCCGATGATGACTTCGATCTGATCGGCATGCACGTTCACGACGCGCCGCCGCGGCTCGCTGCCGAGCTCGCCGTGCTCGATCCGGTGATCCAGCGCGCGCTGCAGAAGCTGCCGGCCGACCGGTACGCGAGTGCGGCCGAGATGGCCGAGGCGCTCGAGCGTGCGGCGCAGCAGCTGCCGGGTTAGGCGAGTCGCCCTCGTGGGCGCGGCCGCGATCGGATCGCGCGGCGAGATCGAGCGTTTGCACCGGGACGACCAAGGCCTGGAGCGCGCGCGAAGATCGCAGAGGGCGACTGCGATTCGTGCCCACGTGGGCGCGACCGTGATCGATCGACCGGCGAGATCGCGTGCCTACACGGGGACGACGCCCACGGCGTGGTGCTGCCACAGCCGGTCAGCAGAACGCGAGGGTCGCTATGACAACTGTGGACCGCCGCGATATCCCGCATCCCGCGCACGTGCGCGCCGGCCCACAGTTCTCACAGCGCCGCGGCCAGCGCGAAGGTTCTTTCCGGAAGGTCAAAGGACGGACGATCGGAGACGGCGAAGACGAGCGGCGCCACGAAGGACATTCGTGCCCACGTGGGCGCGACCGTGATCGGATCGCGCGGCGAGATCGAGCGTTTGCACCGCGACGACCAAGGCCTGGAGCGCGCGCGAAGATCGCAGAGGGCGACTGCGATTCGTGCCCACGTGGGCGCGACCGTGA
>DAIRFU010000085.1:0-4602 GCA_036794935.1 Kofleriaceae bacterium
GACGTCGGCGCGAAGGCCGAGATCTACGCGCTGATCGAGGAGCTGACCGCGCGCGGCCACGCGGTCGTGCTCGCGTCGTCGGACCTGCCCGAGATCGTGCGGCTCGCCGACCGCGTGCTCGTGCTGCGCGATGGTGCGCTCGCCGGGACACTCGAAGGCGAGGCGATCACGCAGCTCGCGATCATGCAGCTCGCGGTGGGCACGATCGCCGCCGCGCCGGCACAGGAGGCGATCCATGTCGCGTGATCGCATGCTCGAGCCGGCTGTGGCCCGCGCGCGGCCCCGGATCGATCTCAACACGTGGGCGATGGCGGGCGTGCTCGCGCTGATGTGGCTCGTGCTCGCCGTGTTGCCGGCGACCCGCGGCGTGTTCCTCACCCAGGGCAACATCGCGACGCTGTTCACGCAGAGCGCGGTGCTGCTCGTGATCAGCGTCGGCATGACGTTCGTCGTGCTGATCCGCGGCATCGACCTGTCGGTCGGCGCCGGCGTCGCGCTGACCGGCGTGGTCGCCGCGCTGTGCCAGCTGAAGCTCGGCCTGCCCGCGCCGATCGCGATCCTCGCCGCACTCGGAGCCGGGCTCGCGATCGGCCTCTTGCACGGGTTCTGGGTCGGCTGGCTCGGCATCCCGGCGTTCGTCGTCACGCTCGCCGGCTTCAAGGCGTATCGCGGGGTCGCGCTCGTGATGTCGGACGCCAAGGGCCTGTCGCCGATGGGTAGCGACTTCGCCGCGCTCGCCGGCACCGCGTCGATCTCGGTGACGTGGGCGGTGATCGGCGGCACGCTCGCGATCGGCCTCGCGACCACCCTCCACGATGCGCGGCGGCGCCGCCAGCTCGGCCTCGAGCCGCACGCGACGGTGGCGGTCGCCGGCAAGCTCGCCGGCCAGGTCCTGCTCGCCGCTCTCCTGCTCGCGGTGTTCGGCACGCGCGGTGTGCCGGTGCCCGTGCTCGTCGCCGGTGGCGTCGCGCTCGCCGGCGTGTTCGTCACCCGGCGGACGACGTTTGGCCGCCACCTCTTCGCGATCGGCGGCAACCCGGAGGCGGCGCGGCTCTCCGGCATCGACGTCAAGCGCGTCACGCTCGGCGTCTACGCGATCCTCGGCGTGCTCACCGCGGTCGCCGGCCTGCTGCTCGCGGCGCGCGTCAACGGCGTCACGCCGGGCAGCCAGGGCAACCTGCTCGAGCTCGACGCGGTCACCGCGGTCGTCATCGGCGGCACGTCGCTGCTCGGTGGCCGCGGCTCGGTCGTCGGCACCGTGCTCGGCACGCTCGTGTTCGCGACGCTCGCGAACGGCATGAACCACCTCCGCATCGACTCCAACTGGCAGCTGATCTGCACGGGCGGCATCTTGCTCGCGGCCGTGTTGATCGACGTCCTCTCGAAAGGCAAGCGCTCGTGATCCGGATCCTGTCTGTCGTGCTCGTCGCCTCGGTCGCCCTCGGCGCCCTGCCCGCTTGCAAGAAGCAAGAGGGCCCGCAGGTCGCGTTCCTGCTGTCCACGCTGCAAGAGGAGCGCTACCAGAAGGACGTCAAGTACTTCGAGGCGCGCGCCAGGGAGCTCGGCCTCCGCGTCGTCACGCTCGCCGCCGACAACGACAACGCGAAGCAGATCGCGCAGGTCGAGGACGTGCTCACGCAGGGCGCGAAGGTCCTGGTGATCCAGCCGACCGATTCGCAGGCCGCGTCGAGCTACGTGCGGCTCGCGCACGAGAGGGGCGCGAAGGTGATCGCGTACGACCGCGCGATCGTCGCGCCCGATCTCGACTACTACGTCGCGCATGACAGCTACCGCGTCGGCGTGCTGCAGGCGCAGGCGGCGCTGCGCGCGACCGGCAACCGCGGCAAGTACGTCATCCTCAGCGGCCAGGCCGGCCACTCGGTCGCCACCGAGATCACGCGCGGCTACAAGGACACGCTCGCCCCGTACGTCGCGCGCGGCGAGATCGAGATCGTCAGCGAGCAGAACCACAGCGCGTGGTCCCCCGAGCAGGCGCTGCGTACCGTCGAGGATGCGCTGACCCGCACCGGCAACCACATCGACGCGATCCTCGCGAACAACTCCGGCATGGCGCGCGGCGCGGTCCAGGCGATCAGCGCGGCGGGGCTTCCGCACGTGTTCATCGCCGGCGCCGACGCCGATGCCGCGAACGTCAACTTCGTGTGTCAGGGCAAGCAGTCGATCGAGGTGCTCAAGGACATCGAGCCGCTCGCCCGCACCGCCGCCGACACCGCGAAGCAGCTCCTCGACGGCGACTCGCCGATGGCCGGGTCGTCGATCGCGCTCGCCGGCAAGTCGGTGCCGGTCGCCGCGGTGCGCGTCGAGGTGATCACCGCCGATACCGTCAAGCCCCTGCTCGTCGATACCGGCTTCTTCACCGCCGACGAGCTGCCCGCCTGCAAGGAGCGGCTCGCCGCCGCCGCGAGGTAAGCGATGAAGCTCTCGATCGCCACGCTCCTGCTCCTCGCCACGGTCGCCCACGCGGACGAGCTCGATCCGGCAAAGGAGGACAAGCCGCCCGTCGTCCACCCGGACACCGCGAACGCGATCGAGCCGCTCTCGTCGACCGACACGGTCAGCGTCACGAAGGAAGCGCCGGCGCAGACCACGAAGGCGCTCGAGGTCGGCGACGTCCGCTTCGAGCTGCACGGCTACGCGCGCATGCCGCTCGCCGCGCAGACCACGCCCCGCGAGCCCTACCTCGTCGACAACGACTATTACCTGTCCGGCTTCGCGTACACGCGCCTGTACGAGCCCGACTGGTCCGAGCTGTTCTTCAGCGCGACGCACGGCAACTACAAGGCCGAGTTCGGCCTGTTCGCGTCGCTGTACTCCGACTACGCGTCGGCGCGGCTCGAGAACCAGCTCGGCGTCGCGCAGGCGTCGGTGACCGCGACGCACTTCATGAACGTCGAGCCGCTCACCGTGCAGCTCGGTGTGTTCTGGGATCGCTTCGGCTACATCGAGCCGTACGACACGTACGTCTACGGCCGCACCCACCAGGGCGGCGTCAAGGTCGCGTACGAGCTACCCGGCGGCGGCCGCGTGCAGGCCGGCATCGGAATGCATCAAGCGCAGCTCCAGCAGAACCTCGGCCTCACGCCGATCGCGCACGTCGCCGGTGCGTACCCGATCCCTCGCGTGCCCGGGCTCGAGCTCGGCGCCTACACGCTGCGCACGTGGACGCGCGACAAGCGCCAGCTCTCGCCGATCAAGGACGGCACGATGTGGGTCACCGGCCTCGACGCGCGCTACAAGCTGCCCGGCGAGCGCGGCACGGCCTACCTCGCGTTCGGCTACTACCGCATGGACCACGTGCTCTACCTCGCGCCGGCGCTCGAGGTCATGCACTCGACCGGCGGCCGCGGTCTGACCGAGAACTTCCTCGGCGTCGACGCCAGCGACGACGGCTCCGGCCGCATGTACACGCTCGCGACCGACGTCAAGGTCAAGCTCACCGACCGCATCGGCGCGCGCGCGTTCGGGATGACGACGTGGGTACGCTCGCCGCAGATCGACGAGATGGATCCGATGCTCAACCGCGATCGCCGCCTCTACCTCAAGTGGGGCGCCGAGCCGAGCTACCTGATCATCCCGCAGCTCCGCGCCTCGGCGCGCTACGACCGGGTCGTCCTCGACATCTACGACGCCGAGAACAGCTTCCGCGTGCTGTCACCGCGACTGACGTTCCCGCTCGACACCTGGGGCGAGCTGTTCTTCATGTACTCGCACTACTGGTACGGCGACAAGGTGCGGCTGCGCGCCGGCCAGGTGCCGCTCGAGACGATGCCCGACAGCGACGTGTTCAAGCTGCAGGCCCAGGTCGTCTGGTGACCGCCGCCCGCTACCGGTAGTTCTTGACGATCCGCGTCGTCTCGCCGTCCTCGATCGCGACGGTGAACGCCCGCGACGTGCCGGCCTTCGCGTCGATCAGCGTGACCTTGTGCCTGCCGGGCCGGAGGATGATCCGGACCGGCGTCATCGCCCTGGAGTTGCGGCCGTCGACCCAGACCTGCAGCGACGGCGAGCTCGCGATCGACAGCACGCCCTTGCCGTGCGCCACCGCCGCGACGCCCTTGCGCGAGCGCGCGGCCTCGGTCTGGGCAGCCTGCGCCGTGCGCTTGCCGGCGCGCTGCGTGGCCCTGCGCTCGGCGCGAAGCCGCGCGACGCGCGTGGCCGCCGCGCGCCTGTCCGCGCGCCGCTGCGCCGCGGTCCGCCTGGCCGGCTTCGCCTTCACCGCCGGCTTCACCTTCACCGCCGGCTTCTCGATCGGCTCGGCGCGTGCCGCCGTCTCGAACGGCGCCGGCGACGGTGGCGCGAGATCCGGGACCGTCTGCGGCGCGGGCGCAGGCCTCGGCGCCACCGTGGGGATCGTCGGCTCGACGGGCGGCGCGGCGAGGAAGCGGCTCGCCGGCGAGCCCGGCTCCACGTGCACGGGTGGTTGCGAAGGGGCGGCCGGCTTGGCGGCGACCGGCACCGTCTCGCTCGGCGTCTCGATTGGCGTCACGGTCGCCGTCACGGTGACGGTCGGCTCCGTCTCGGCGGCGCGGTCCGGCGTCGCGGCGGGCGCAGGCGTCGCGGCGGGTGCAGGCGTCGCGGCGG
>DAIRFU010000085.1:4702-15066 GCA_036794935.1 Kofleriaceae bacterium
GGCGGGTGCAGGCGTCGCGGCGGCCGCAGGCGTCGCGGCGGGCGCAGGCGTCGCGGCGGGTGCAGGCGTCGCGACGGGCACCACGATCGGCGCCTTGCGGGCCGGCGGTCTCGTTACCAGGGCTGCCGCCGAGCTCGCCGTCGATGCACTCGCGCTCGGCTCACCGCGCGTCGCGAGATAGACGGCGAGCACGACGCTGACCAGCGAGATCAGCCCGACCGGTAGCGCGAGGCGCCTGCCGAGCACGCGCCAGTCGAGCGCGCGTACGTGTGTCGTCGGCGACGGTGACCGATACACGGGATACTCGACCGGGCCCGGATGCGCGAACGGCGCGGCATGCACGAGCGGCGCGGCATGCGCGAACGGCGCCGGCTCGTGCGTGACATGCACGGGCGGCGGCGCGATCTCGGTCGGCCCCTCGTCATCCGCGAGCAGCCAGTCGGTGGACTCGCCGTCGAGCGGCTTGCCGTGCACGCCGGCGATCAGCTCGTTGATAGCGGTCGACTCGAGCGCCATGCGGCCCCAGCATTACAAGGACCGGACCACGGCCGCGGCGTCGGCATCTCGCGGGTTTCCGGTGCGTTCGCCGCCCCGAAGCGCCGGCTACTCGATCAGCCACTGTATCCCTGCGTGTGCATGCCGCGGTGCACCATCCCCCGTGCGAGGGGAGCGCTCGAGCGCTACGGTCGGAATACAGCGTGACAGGCCGGGCAGCCGCGCACGATCGCGCCAAGCGCCTCGGCCGCCGCGGGCACGTCGTTCGCCTTGCTCGCGGTGACCAGCGCGCCGAGCTGTGCGTGGAACGCCTGGTCCATCGCCTCGAACTGCTCGAGCCCCTCTGGGTTCTTCGGCAGCGTGTAGGCCCCACTGTGCAGCGCCGCCTCGGTCGCCTCCTTCGCCTCGTGCAGGCCATGGAGCTCGTGCTCGATCGGTCGCACGTCGCCCGCGCCGATACCGCGAACCGTCGCCTCGAGGATCGACGTGAGCATGCGCATCTCGATCTGCACCACGTTCCCGGCTGGCGGAGCATCCGCCGGTACGGGCGCGGACGCGGACGCGGATGCGGCGGAGCCCTCCGGTTGCGCGGACGAGCCGTGCGCCGGCTCGGCGTCGGGCGCGCGCTTGCTGCACGCAGCGAGCATCAGCACGAGGAGGCATCCAGCGATCCGCAGCAAGCTCATCGCGCCGGTTCTATCACGCGACGTCGTCGCTCGTTCGCGTCAGCGGATCCCGGCCGTCACGGTCCGGCGGACACCGGCCAGCCATCCGCCGACCAGCCCATCTCCGAGATCCGCAGGGTCGGGATCCCGCCGGCGTTCGCGTCGTACGAGTGATAGACGTTGTACGTTCCAGCCGCGACAGACAGGATCGCGTTGTGGCCGGGCCCTCGCCACTGGGTGTCGCCCTCGACCACGAGCCGCCCGCCACCCGCGAGCAGCGCGACACCCTGGTCATCGACATACGGGCCACGCAGGTCGGCGGAGCGCCCGACCATCACCTTGTAGGTGCTGTCGACGCCCTGGCAGCAGAACCCGACCGACTCGAACAGGTAGTAGAAGTCGTCGTGGTGGATCACGAACGGAGCCTCGACCGCCGTGTCGTTGCGCGTCGAGAGCGCGAAGAGCTGGGTGCCCGATCGCGAGCCGTCGGCAGCGAGTGGCACGAGCTTGAGCCCACTCCAGAAGCTGCCGAACGCGAGCCAGGCGTTGCCACCGTCATCGACGAAGGCAGCGGGATCGATCGCGTTCCAGTTGTCCGACGAGGTCGAGCAGATCACCGGCCCCTGATCGGTCCACGTGTTCGACGTCGGCGATGCGGACGTCGCGTGGCCGATGCACGAGTCGTTGCTGCCAAACGTCGAGGCGGCGTAGTAGAGGTGATAGGTCCCGCCGAAATGCGAGATATCGGGTGCCCACAGATTGTTCGGCTGCGCCCGGTTGGTCGTCGTGATCCACGCGGGCGCGGTCGCGAACACCTGCCCTGCGAGGCTCCAGTTGACGAGATCGACGGACGTACGCACGGGGATCCCGGTGCCCGTCGAGAAGACCATGTACACGCCATCGACGGATGCGATCGACGGGTCGTGCACCGGCGTCGTCGCTCCGCCGAGCACGAGCGTGGCCGGATCATCCACCGCGGCATCGACGGTCGGTGCGACGTCCGCCGGTGGCGCAGCATCCTCGCCCACCGCGGCGTCGATCGCGGCGTTGCGGTCGTCGCCACACGCGGCCACGGCCGCGAGCACGAGCACAGCCAACTTCGATGTGGTCCTCACTGGTATGCGAGGTTCTTGATCTCGTCGGGGGTGAGGGCGCGACAGCCGATGCGGAGCTCGTCGATGCCGCCTTCGAAGTACGGATCCGTGCCGCGCGAGCGCCCGAGGTATGCCTCGTCGATCGAGGTCGCGAAATCCGCCACGCGTACCGACGCGCTCGACTGCGTCTTGATCGGGCTGCCGTCGACATAGAGGACAACCACGTTGCCGCCATCCATCGTGATCGCGACGTGGTGCCACGTCGAGTCCTCGGGCAGCGGCGGTGTCGAGGTCACGAGATCGAACGTTCCAGCCGGCGACTTCATGCGGAAGTGCATCCCCGTACCGTCATTGGGCGCGAGATAGAGCGAGTGAGTCGTCCCGGCGCCGAAGTCGAACACGCGACTGCCGGTCACGTACTCGCTGATCCGGATCCAGGTCGAGATCGTGAACTGCGACGTACAGCCGTCGAGCGGGTTACCAGAGATCACGACGTGCGGAGAGATCTCATCGGCTGCCCCGCCCGTCAGGTTGACCGCCCCGCCGAGCCGTCCGGCGCTCCATGCCGCGCCACTCGCGAGCGCGGCCGGCTTCGCGCGATTCGACGTATCCATCGCCGCGGCGCCGCCGCTCTCGTCGAAGCGCCAGTGCGAGTAGTCGCCGTTCGGCCACGCGAGATCGGCGATCTCCGCTGCGGTCAGCACGCGGCTGTAGATCCGGAATTCGTCCATCGTCCCGGGAAACCCCGCATCGGCCGCGAACCGGGACTTGCCGAGCCACGAGACCGGCGAGATCGGCTCCATCTCGCGGGGCGCGATCGCCGGCCCCGAATCGAGGGACATCGCCGGGAAGCCGTCGATGTAGAGCCGCCGCGAGCCGCCCGAGCCGGTGATCGCGAGGTGCTTCCAGACGTTGATCGGGAGATACGTGTGCGTCGCCACGACGGACTCGTTCGACATGCTGCCGCCGTACGACGACGCGTGGATCCCATCCGGCATGTCGCCGGAAAACCCGCTCGTCGTGAGGTACATGAACCGGTTCTGCGGATCCGGAAGGCCGTTGCCGATGTCGTAGATCCGCGCCCACGCCGGGTTGCCGCTCAACTTGACCCACACCGAGATCGTGAAGTCGTCGACGCCGGAGAGCAGGCCGCTGGGCAGCGAGACGTACTGCGTCGCGGGCGTCGCGCCGTTCATCGCGATCGCGCCGCCATGTCTTCCCATCGTCGTCCACATCGACGCGTCGGAAAGCAAGGCGTCCATGCCACGCACCGACTCGGTCGTGGTCGCCCCCGAGCCGTCCTCGAACTCGTAGTTCGCGATCAGCATGTCCATCGGAAAGTCGTTGGGCGGAGCGTCGGTCGACGCGTCCTGCTGCGAGGACGTCCCGTCGCCGGTGGCACCGCCGTCGTGCAACAGATCGCTCTTGATCACGTCACAACCGGCCGTCGCGAGCGCGCCGATCAACACCAGGTGGATTCGAGGGATGATCATGCGACCTCGATTACCGTCGCGACAGATCCGTGATCTCGTCCGCCGTCAGCGCGCGGCAGCCGATACGCAGCTCGTCCATCGCTCCGTGGAGGTACGGATCGGCGAACCGCGACTTGCCGAGCCACAGATCGGTCATGCTCGCGAAGTCCGCCGGCTTGACCGTCGCACTCGTGCCGCTCGCGATCGCGGTCCCGTCCGCGTACAGCGTGACGAGGCCATCCGCGGCGACGGTCGCCGCGACGTGGTGCCACATGCCGTCGGCGCCGAGCGGCACCGTCGGCGAGACGAGATCGAACGCACCGTTCTCGGACACCATCGCGAAGTGCATGCCCGCGCCATCGCTCGGCGCGAGGTAGATGAACCGGGTGGTGCCGGTGCCGAAATCGAAGACGCGCGCCCACGGCTGGACCTCATCGAGCTTGATCCAGGCCGCGACCGTCAGCTCGGTCGTGCAGGTCGCGAGCGGATTCGTCGCGAGCGTGACCGTCGGGCCCGTCTCGCCACTTGCTCCACCCGGGAAGGCGAGCGCCTGGCCGAGGCGGCCAGCCGTCCAGGTCACGTCGGCGGCGAGCGCGGTCGGGATCTCGTGATCCGACGAATCGCGCGTGGTCGTGCCCGAGCCCTCGTCGAAGCGCCAGTACGAGTAGTCCATGCCCGGCCAGGCGAGATCCGCGATCTCCGTCTGGTCGAGGGTCCGATCGTAGATGCGGAACTCGTCGAGCGTCCCGTCCAGCCCCGGGTCATCGAACCGCGACTTGCCGAGCCACGAGCTCGCGGACATCGGCTCCATCTCGCTCGGCGCCACCGTCGGGCCGTTCTCGACATGCACCGCCGGGAAGCCATCGATGTAGACCGTACGCGTCCCGCCCGAGCCGACGACCGCGACGTGCTTCCACGCACCGGTCGGAAGCTGGGTTGGCGATATGGCCACCAGCTCGTTGTCGACGCTACCGCCGTACGACGAGGTCATCGTGCCGTTGGTCTGCGCGGCAAAGCCGTTCGGCGTGAAGTACATGAACCGGTTCGCGGGATCGGCCAGACCGTTGCCGAAGTCGTAGACGCGGGCCCACGCCGTCACCGTGTTCAGCTTGAGCCAGAACGAGATCGTGAAGTCATCGACGCCGGTCAGTACGCCGTCCGGCAGCGAGACGTAGACCTCGGCGGGACTCGCCCCGGTCATGGCGAGTCCACGGCCGTCTCTTCCGTCCGGCGTCCATCCCGATACGTCGGTGAGTGTCCCGTCCTTGTGCCGCAGCGAGCTGTCGGCGACGACCGTCGTCGAGTCCTCGAATGCGAAGTGAAGCATCAGATGCGGGTCGCCGGTCGGCGCATCGACTGCCGCGTCCGCCGCAGCGTCGTTCGACGCGTCGGTGGCGCCAGCGTCGGACTTCCCGTGGCCATCCGCCGGTCCCGTGGCTCCATTGTCGCCGCAGGAGGGCAGCGCGACCAACATCATCGCGAGGGTGCAGTGTCTCGAGAATGCATTGCCCATGGTGAAGCAGTAAGAGCCGTCTCGCGCCGAAACGCAAGCACGACTCTCCATCTTCACACAACCAACTAAACTTTCTCGTGTGGACTATTCTCCTCGCTTGTATGGATTGTCATCCATCTCTAGCGCGGACTTTTGTATTCCAGCATTAGATTTCTCGACCGGCCGAGACTCCTGCGCTTTTGGCTTCTGTGCGGGAATCGCGGGCGCGTGGTGCGCGCGCCGTGTGGGTGCACGCGGCACAGACTTCTCCTCTTCAGGTTCTGCGCGCGGCGAAGGCGTGGGCGCCGATACGAACGTTTTTGCAGGCGCGCGCTCGACCGGTTCTGGCACCACCTCCGACGCTGTCTCCGTCGGTTTTGGCTGGATGGACACGGCCGATCGTGAGAAGGTTTCATCGCTGGCCGCGGGGACCGACGCCGCCGCGGGCTCGGGTTGGATCGCGCGGTACGCCCAGAAGCCGCCGGTGTTGAGGGCCACGAACGTAGCCACGACCACGAAGACTCGCCGCATAGTGACAGAAGCTAGCAACTAAGATTGACATCCTCAAGAGAGTGCCACTCTTACATAAATCCACATCATCACAAATGGCATCGAGCATGACAACAAAGATCGCAGCTATTACCTTCGCGATTCTGTTCGCACTCCACTCGACGGCACAGGCCGACGACGTCAACGGTGCCGCGAAGGCCTTCTCGCAAGCTCAGCAGGCGATGCTCGCGAACGATCCGGCACACGCGGCCGAGATGTTCGAGCTCGCCGACGAGCTCGCGCCCTCGGCACAGGCGCTGCGCAACGCAGCACGCGCGCGGCTCGCAGCCGGGCACGTCGCGACTGCCGCGACGCTCGCCGCGCGTCTGCTCCAGCGCTACTCGAACGACAAGGAGTCACGCAGCGTCGCCGAGGCGATCCTCTCGGATCTCGCACCGAAGCTGACCCAGCTCGAGATCAAGTGCAGCGAGGAGTGCACGCTCACCCTCGACGGCAAGGCCGCGTCGACGACCACGCCGCATGCGAGCCACGTGCTGTACGTCCAGCCCGGCGCGCGCACCGTCACTGCCAAGTTCGAGGGCGACCGCGAGGCCACGTCGCAGCTGACCGCGGTCGCCGGCACCTCGAAGCAGATCGACCTCGTCGCGCCCGCCAAGCCCGAGCCGATGGAGCCAGCGCCGGCTCCCTCCGCCGAGCCGCTGAGCGTGACCCCCAACAGCGTGAGCGCGACGCACTCGGCCCGGCGGCCGGCCTCGCACGGCATCGGCCGCAAGTGGTTCGCGATCGCGGCGGTCGCCACGGTCGGCCTCGCTGCGGGTGCGACGCTGCGCGGGATGGCGACGCTCGACACGCGCGACCAGATCGAGAAGGCGACCGCGAGTGGCGACGATGCCCTCGCCCACTCCCTCTACGACAAGGGGCGCAGCCAGCAGCTCCAGACCAACATCTTGTTCGGTGCGACGGCCGCCGTGGGCGTGGGCGCGATCGTGCTCGCGGTCCTCGCGGACTGGTCGCCACAGCCCGAGGCGCGCACTCTCTCGGTGGCGCCGAGCTCGGGCGGTGCCACCGTCTACCTGGGAGGTTCGTTCTGATGGCCGCCTCGTTGCGCCGCGCACGCACGCCGGCTCCGGTCGCCTCCGCGATCGGCAACTACGAGGTGATCCGCAAGCTCGCCACCGGTGGCATGGGCGAGGTGTTCCTGGCCAAGCAGCGCGGCCCCGTCGCGTTCAGCCGCGATGTCGTGCTCAAGAAGCTCCACCAGGGCTACACCGAGGATCCCGAGTTCGTGACGATGTTCCTCAACGAGGCCCAGCTCGCGGCCAACCTGAGCCATCCGAACATCGTCCACATCTACGACCTGTTCGAGGATGACGGCTATGTCATCGCGATGGAGTACGTGCGCGGCGCGACCGTGCTGTCGGTGCTCCGCGCGCGCGCGCGCCAGGCCACGGCGTTTCCGTACGGCCCGGCGGTCCGCATCGCGATCGCGGTCTGCGAGGCCCTGCACTACGCGTACACGTCGGTCGGCGAGGACGGCCAGCCACGCCACATCGTCCACCGCGACATCAGCCCGTCGAACGTGCTGCTCGGCTACGACGGTCACGTCAAGCTCGCCGACTTCGGCGTGGCGAAGGCGCTCGACGTCAACGTGACGCGTGGTGAGTCGATCAAGGGCAAGTTCGGCTACCTGTCCCCGGAGCAGGTCCGCTGCCTGCCGCTGGACCAGCGCAGCGACCTGTTCGCGCTCGGAATCGTCCTGTGGGAGATGGCCGTCGGCTCGCCGCTCTACAAGCGCGAGAGTGACGCCGCGATGCTGTACGCGATGATGGAGGCCGATGCCCCGCCGCCGTCGTCGCGACACCCCGATTTTCCGCGCGACCTCGAGGACGTGATCATGAAGGCGCTCTCGCGTGACCGCGACCAGCGCTACGCCTCGGCGCTCGACATGGCGACCGAGCTGCGCCGGGTCGCCCGCGACCACGACTGGGATATCGAGGCGCAGGCGCTCGCCGAGCTCGTCACCGAGACGATCCCGGCCGACGAGGTCGCGTTCGGCCGCATCGGGTCCAGCGACGCGTTCTCGAGCGGCAGCCTGTCCCCGCGCAGGCACACCACGTTCGGAGACGGCTCCGACTCGTTCGTGTCGCTCGAGGTCAAACCGTCACGGGTCCCGCTCGCGCGCGACAGAGCCGTGTTGACGTCGACGCTCGTGATGCTCGCGCTGAGTGCCATCTTCTGGATCTTCGTCGTACCCACACTGATATGATCGCGACATAGAGCGTATGTCACCTCACGAGCTCGATTGATACTTTCGATTGCGATAGACATCGAATCAGCGGCCGTTCACCGTGAGGCATGCGTTCATGGCTCTACCCATGTCTGTTATTCGCGAGCGCGTGCACCGAGCCCACCACCCCGCCACCGACCGAGTCCGCGCCGGCCGCAACGGTCGCGAAGTTTGGTGGCGCACGGGTGCTTCCGCTCGTCGGTGATCTACGCGCCCATGACCCGACCCTGATCGGAGACGGCCATGCCTGGTACGTGTTCTCGACCGGCGATCCGGCGGTCGCGAATGGCACGATCCAGATCCGGCGGTCACGCGATCTCCGCACCTGGGACTACGCGGGAAACGTCTTCGACGAGATTCCGGCGTGGGCATCACAGGCAGTTCCAGGCGTGACCAACCTCTGGGCCCCCGAGATTCACAGGCACGGAGATCTCTACTACCTGTACTACTCGGTATCGACGTTCGGCTCGAACCGATCCGCCATCGGGCTCGCGACCAACACCACGCTCGATCCACACCGCCCCGGGTACGCGTGGGTCGATCGCGGGCTCGTGACCTCGACCTCGCCGAGCAACGACTACAACGCGATCGATCCGGCGGTCATCGACGACGAGCACGGCACGCCCTACCTCGCGATGGGCTCGTTCTGGAGCGGCATCCGCATGCTCCGCCTCGAGTGGCCGTCCGGCATGGTGGCGCCCGGCCAAGGGGAGCCGTTACGGCTCGCCGATCGGTTCGTTCCGCCCAATGCGATCGAGGCCGCCTCGATCGTGCGACACGACGGCCGCTACTACCTGTTCGTCTCGTTCGACTTCTGCTGCCGCGGCACCGGCAGCACGTACAAGATCGCCGTCGGCCGGTCGGACGAGGTCACCGGTCCCTACTACGACCGGCTCGGTACGCCGCTGCAGCACGGTGGTGGCACCGTGATCCTGTCGGAGAACGGCACGATGTTCGGTCCCGGCGGCGCGCAGGCATCGTCGAACCTGCTCGCCTATCACTGGTACGACGCGCGGGCGAACGGCGAGTTCCGGCTGGGGCTGCGGACCATCGACTGGCAGGACGGCTGGCCGACCGTGAGCTCCTGGACCGACGAGCACTTCTGATCGGCCGCGGCGTGGTGTGCGATCGACCGGGGACCGCGGCTTTGCAGGCCGCGGCCGCGGTACTACGCGTGCTCGCGGCGACGCCGGCGGCGTCCGAGGCCGAACAGGGCGGCGAGGCCGAACGCGAGGCTCGCGCCCGACGACGTGCTGCAGCCGCCGTACACGTTGTTGTCGCCAATGCCGCCGGAGGTGTCGTCGCCCGAGCCGGTGCCGGTGCCGCTGCCCGAGCCATCGCCTGTATTGGCGACGGTGATCGCGAGGGTCTGCTGCGTGGTCTGGCCGGCGCCGTCGGTCGCGACGATGAGGAGCGTGTGCGGGCCGAGCGCGAGGTCCGTGATCTGGAACGAGAACGGCGCGGCGGTCAGCGTGCCGGCGAGCGCGCCGTCGATCGACAGCTCGGCCTTCACCAGATCGGTGTCGACGATCTCGGCCTCCACGGTGAAGCTCGGCGGCACGGTCGCGCCGTCCTGGGGCTGGGTGACCTGCGCGGTCGGCGACATGTTCTGCACCGGCGGCCCGTAGAGCATGACGACGCCCTGCTGGTCGCGCTGCGTGAACGCGAGGTTCGTCGACGTGCCGTTGCACTGCGGGTAGTGCATCACCGACGCCGAGTCGTACGTCGTGAGCGCGCGGAACTGGTTGTCCTCGAGGCAGTCGGTCGCGTTCGCCTCGGGGCGGATGTGCTCGTGGCGGAAGCCGAGGGTGTGGCCGAGCTCGTGCGCGACGATGTTCGCGAACGGCACGCCACCGGTGCCGCCCGGCTGGAACGCGGTCGTGTCGATGAGCACGTTGCGCTCGTTGCGCGGGCTGTTCGGGAAGAACGACCGCATCAGGTACTGGCCGTTCGCGTTGACCGGGTTGACGTCGAACAGCACCGCGGCGTTCGCCGCCGTGCAATTCGCGTCCTGCGCGGGCACGTAGACGAAGTTGACGTCGGCGAGCTTCTCCCAGCCGATGTCACTCGCGGTCTTCATCGCGTCGACGACCTGCTGCTTGTTCGCGCCGAACGTGTCGCTCACGCAGTAGGTGAGGTTCTTGCGCTGCGTGGCGTCCCACGTGATGTCCTGGCCGTTGATCGAGTAGACGGCGAGCGCGCCCTGCTGCGTCAGCTCCCAGATCTCGTACAGCGCCGCGTCGCCGGAGACCGGCGTGTCCCAGTCGAGCACGTAGAGCCCGGTGGTCGGCTCGCGGTACGTGCGCGCCTTGAACTCATCGAACAAGAGGCCTTGTGTCGAGGACAGGT
>DAIRFU010000086.1:0-15057 GCA_036794935.1 Kofleriaceae bacterium
ACCAGGATCGCGGCGCGACGCGGCTCGCAGAACGAAACGAACTCCTGCATCGCAGCCACATCATCTTGCGAGAGACGAGGATCTGGCGGCGGCGTTCCCAACAATGAGGATCCTACCGCAACCGTGCACGCGCCGAGCGCACGCGTCGCCAGTGACGCACACTCTCACTCGACAACGGTGACACCAGACGTTGACGCGGACCGCGGACTGCCTAGTCTGTGGCAGCACACGACTTGGTAGGTCGACGCAGGTAGGTCATGGAAGATCGTAGGCAGTTGTCGAAGATCACGATCCGTCTGTCCCCGTACGAGGTGCGAGCACTGTGGCGCCTCCGCACGAAGGGGCTCCCCGCCGGTGCGCGCCCGCGCACGATCACGCAGGCGGTCGTCCACGCGCTACTCGATGCTGCCACGCGCGAGGACGACCGCACGTAACTCACTCGCAGTTCACGCCACCGGCCGAGCACATGTCGGTGCCTGGGCCACCATCCACGGTACCGGTTCCGCCGCCCTGATCGAGCGTGTCGTTGCCGCTGCCGCCGAACAGCGTGTCGTCTCCGGTCCCACCGTCGAGGCTGTCATCGTCCGGCCCGCCGGTGATCGTGTCGTGGCCGGTATTCCCGATCAGGGTGTCGTTGCCGACGCCGCCGACGATCACGTCGTCCCCGCCCTGACCGTCGATGTGGTCGTCGCCCTCGCCGCCCAGCAGCGTGTCGGGGCCGAGTCCACCCTCGATCGTGTCGTTGCCGGCCTGCCCGTCCGCGAAGTCCTGGCCTTCGTCGGCGGTGATCGTGTCGTCGCCGCCACCGCCGAAGATCGAGTCGGGACCGCCGCCGCCGTCGAGGGTATCGGCATCGCCACCACCATCGATCGCATCGGGGCCGAGGCCGCCCTCGATCTGATCGGCGCCGCCGCCGCCGTTCAGCGTGTCGGCGCCGGTCCCTCCGTCGAGATGATCGGTGCCGCCATCGCCCTCGATCGTGTCATCGCCGCCGCCGCCGATCAGGTAGTCGGGGCCGTTGCCGCCGTCGATGGTGTCGTTCCCGACGTCGCCGTAGATCACGTCGGCGCCGGTGTCGCCGTAGATCGTATCGTGCCCGCTGTCGCCATCGACCACATCGTTGCCGGGCCCGGCGAGCACGACGTCGTCACCACCTCCGGCGAAGATCACGTCGTCGCCCTCGAGGGCCACGATGCACTCCGCATCGCTGGTGCCGACGAGCACGTCGGCGGCGGCGGTCCCCGTGATCACCGGGAGCGCACCACACTCGACGGGGACCACGCGCGTGAGCGCGACCGGCACGGCACTCGCGGCGTCGTCGCGCAGGTCGCCAGCGGCGCGCATCGCCGCGACGTGCTCGCGGGCGAGCGCGAGCAGCTGGTCGTGATCGAGCTGCACGTCTTGCTCGGCCCCGCTGGCGATCTCGCCGTCATCATGCGTCGCCGGATCGGCTGCGCGATCGTCGAGGCACGCACCGAGCACCAGGCTGGCCGTCGCGGCCACTGCGAGCGACCAGCGGCCGCGGTGAAACTTCGCCATCACTCCACGAATCATTCCCATCTCCAACATGTCGTCTCCTTGTGAACCGCGCGGCCGCATAGTCGGTCGCTGCGGGTACAGCCACGTATGCGATCGCGCATCGCGACTTCAATGGGCGCGCGCCGAGGCCCGCGTGAAAGCGTCCGACAGCGTCGGGCGCGCGCGGACGACGTCGGCTCCCATCAGACGACGTCGGTTCGCCACGCGCACGGACCGCGCGGTCCCCGATCCCGCCTACACTCGTGGCGATGGCCGACGCCCATCCCCGGTCACGCTCGGCGCCGCCGGTCGTGCGCGCGATCGCGGATCTGCGGCGTGCCCGGACGCCGGGTACGGTCGCGCTCTACGCCGCGATCGGCGCGGCGATGCTGCTCGTCGCGAGCGAGCCGGTCTGCGGTCGGCTGCAGGGCGAGCTCGCGCGCACGCACCACGCGAGGCCCTCGTCGACCGCGGCCTGGACGGTGCTCCAGGTGATCCCGAAGATGTACTCGTTCGCGCATCGCATCTGGTTTTCCCGCGAGCCGCTCACCGAGTTCCTGGTCACGCGCCCCGGGGGCCCGGACATCCCACACGAGACGATGTGGGTCAACCACTATCCGATCCGCGCGGCGCGATTCGAGAGCATGCGCGGCGAGATCGTCGAGCGCGGCGAGGACGTGCAGGTGCTCGTGCGCAGCGCGTATCGCGGCCGCTCGTGGGTGTCGCGGTTCGTCGTGCGCATCGACGGCAGCGCGCTCGTGCTCGAACCCGTCGAGGACGCCCGATGACGGCCCTGCCGCGCGTCAACGTCCGCGTGTTCCGCATCGTCGCCGCCGCGTGGCTGGTTGGCTGGTTCTGGAAGGCGTGGTTCTTCGCCGGCTACTACTTCGACGAGATCTGGGCGCACCCGCTTCGCTACGCCGGGCTGCCGCGCGTGCTCGTGCACCCCGCCCTGGCCGCGATCGCGTGGGCGTCACCGGTCATCGTGATCGCCGCAGTCGTGTATGCGCGCGCCTGGACGATGCGCGCGGCAGCGGGGCTGATGGCCGCGGCCGCGCTGGCGGCGTGCCTGCACCTCGAGACGTTCTCCGACGCGACGTTCGTGACCTCGTTCTGGGTCGGGCTGTGGCTCGTGTGGTTCACGGCGAACATCCGGCGCACCGATGCCACGCTGTACCTGCACGCGCGCGCCCTCGCCCAGTGCACGCTCGCGCTCGTGTTTCTCGGCGGCGCGGTCGGCAAGCTGACCGGCGAGTACACGAGCGGCGCGGCGTTCTATCACCTGTACTTCGTGCAGAAGACGAGCTGGCCGTATCCGTGGCTGCGCGATGCGCTGTCCGGCGATGCGCTGCGCGTCGTCGCGACCTGGTTCTCGCGCGTCGTCATCGCCGTCGAGCTCGCGGTCGCGCTCTCGCCGCTCGTGCCCTACCGGGTCGCCGCGATCGGCGGCACCATCGTGATGGCGGGCATGGTCGTCATCTCGACGTGGAATCTCCTGTCGGTGATGGCGTGCCTCATCGGCCTCTTGCTCGCGCTGCTGCCGCTCGAGGGCGACACGATCACGGCGCCGGGGGCTGCGCGAGCTCGGGCGGCGGGATGACGCCATCGCGCGGCTTGTAGAACGCACCCTCGCTGTAGAGCACGTAGCCGAGCGCGCCGCCGAATGCCGCGCATGACTGCTTGGCCGCCTGGTCGACGAGGTCCATCTGCGGGCCGGTCGGCAGCTGGTTCTGGGCCAGCATGACATCGCAGTTCTGCTCGAGCTCCTTGCCACGCAAGAGCGCGATGAACGAGTCCTTGTAGACGCCGATCCAGTGCTGCTTCTCCGCCGGATCGATCGGTCTTTTCTGCGCGGCAAAGAACGTCGTCGCGTGCGCGTCCCAGAACGCGTCATCGTCGAAGCACTTCTTGATCTGCAGCATGCTGCGCACGCAGAACGCGTGCATCGCCGGATCGATCGGCGCAGCCGAGCCCGAGCCCGACCCCGATCCCGCCACCGCGGCCGAGCCGCTGCCATCCGCGGAGCCAGATGCTGTCGGCGCGCGCTTGTCGCCGCCCTTGCACGCGGCGATGGCGATCAGCACGACGAGCCCGGCGCGCATCATCGACCGCTCCCTTGGCCCTGACCGCTGCCATCGTGTTGCGGCGGCGCGTCGTCGGAGCCGGCGCCCTCGGCCGGCGGGACGGGCAGCATCACCTGGGTCTCGTGCTGCGCTTCGACGTGGATCGGTGCGACCTGTTTCCACCAGATGTTGCCCTCCAGCTGCTTGGTGCGGCTGAACCGCCGCACCCAGATCAGATAGTCGCCGATCGGCACGCTGTCGAAGCGGAACGTGCCACCTTCCGCGGTGACGGTGTTACGCACCGCCGCGAGCTTGTCGTCGGGCGTGCCCTCGCCGACCAGCGTCAACACGACGGACCGGCGCTCGAGGCGCGCGCCCGCTTCGATCAGCACGCCGGTCACCGCGCCGACGCCCTCCTTCGCGAGGACGACCTGGATCTCGGCGGTCCCCGGCGGGACGACCAGCCAATCGGAGGTCGCGGCGAACTTGTCGCCCCGGATCCGGATCGCCGCATCGGCCGGCAACGCCGGCAGGACGAAGCGCCCGTCGTCATCGGACTCGAGCACGATCGGCTCCGCGCCGGGTGCGAGGGTCACGGTCACGCGCGCGGCGCCGGCGGGCGTACCGTCCTTCGCGAGCACGATGCCATGGCGGCGGACGCCCCGCGTGACCGCGATCGTACCGACGTCGGCGACGCCGCCTGCCTTGACCTTCACGGTGTCGGTAGCGACCTGCTCGGTCACGTCCTCGCCATCGATGCGCACCCGGTACTCGCCCGCCGGCACCTCGGCGAGCGTGAAGCTGCCGTCCGCCGCCGCGAAGCGGTGCCCGACCGCGAACTGATCGCGCTTGGGGTTCTCGAGGGACGGTGCGAGGCTGACCCGGAACGCCGCGACCGGGCGACCGCTCCCGTCGACGACCTTGCCCTTGACCCCGCCGAGGCCCTTGAGGACGAGCTCGACGGTCTCGCCGAGGCCGACCGCGACCTCGGTCGTCGAGGTGAACGCGGTCGGCAGGTCGACCGGCTGCGGCCGGCTCGCGATCACCGTGTAGAGCCCCTGCGGCAAGCCGCGGATCTCGAAGTTGCCATCGCCATCGCTGCGCGTCGCACCGATCGAGGTCGGCAGCGCGAAGTCGCCGTGCTGCGATGCCGCCTCGGCGCGCCGATGTTTACGTGGCGTGCCCTGGGCCGCGGGCGGCCCCATGTTCGGATCGATCGCGTAGCGAACGAGCGCGTAACCGACCGGCGCCTTCGTGTCATCGATGACGCGGCCACGGATGGTGCCCTCGTAGTCGAGCCGGATCATGACGTCGCGCTCGGCGGCGTGCTTCGTCAGATCGACGGACACGAGCGGGCTGGATGCCTCCTCCGTGTAGGCGGCGAGCTCGAACGCGCCGCGCTTGATGCCACGAAAGTCGAAGCGGCCGTCGATCCCGGTCCGCGTCTCGAAGCGGTAGGACTTGCTCTGCATCGGCTGATGGATCCAGCCGCGCTTGGTCGCGATCACGGTCGCACCGCCGGCCGGCGTGCCGTCCGCCCACACGACCTGGCCGCTGACCTGACCGCCGTCGCGCAGCACGATCTCGATCCCGCCGCGCTCGCCGCCGACCGCGACCGTGACCGCGCACTCCTCGCCGAGCTGGTGCGCGGCGTGCGCCGCGAGCACGCAGCCGCTACCCGGCTCGACCGACATCGTGAAGCGGCCCTCCGGATCGGTCTGCACCGCCTGCATGTGACCGTGGAACGGGAACGGATCGAACAGATCGGGCGTGTCGGCAGGGCGCGGCTGGCCGTTCAGCTCCCAGCCGACCGTCGCGCCCGCGAGGCCATGGCCGCTGGCATCGACGACGCGCCCGGCGATCCGGGCGGCCCGCGGCAGCAGCAGCTCCGCCGTCCACGTGCGATCGGCGAACTGGAAGTCGTGGACCGCGAGCGTGGTCTCGGCGTAGCCCGGCGCAGATGCCGCGATCAGATGGCTCGTGGTCGCGATCATGCCGCGGAACCTGGCGACGCCCTGTGCATCGCTCTGCGCGGTGCGCGCCGACCACTGCTCGCCGAACGAACGGTCGCCGTCGGTGATCCGCACCGTCGCGCCCGCGATCGGTGCCCGATCGGCGGCCGAGCGCACGACGACCTGGACCGACGCACCGGGGAACACGACGAGTGTCACGCGCGTCGTCTCGGGCGTGACGTCGACCGCGGTCGTCGGCGCGACGTCGTCGTCGCGCGTGGCACCCACGAGATACGTGCCGGCGCGCAGATCCTCGAAGACGAATGCGCCGTCGCCGTCCGTGACCGCCTTGCGAGGGGTGCCGTGCGCGTGATCGTCCGGCGTGGAGGGCAGCGCTGCCGGACCGGCCTGGATCACGACCTCGGCGCCCGGCACCGGCATGCCGTCGGGACGCTCGACGTGACCGCGCAGCGTCGCGCGCGCATCGAACGCGACGCGCCGGCCGCCACCGCTTCGTCCCTCTCCGAGCAGCAGGCGGCCGGTTCGGGCCTTGCCCGGGGTGTCGCTGGCTCGGTCCGCGTCATCCCCTCCGCGAAGCCAGAGCCATGCGCCGATCAAGATCGCGACGATGACGACGAGGTAGCGCCAGCGACGGGTACGGCTGGCGTGCGTGGGCGTCACCGGCTAGTTGAAGATACCAGCGACCTTCTGGCCGACCCACTTGGCCGCGCCGGTGACCTTCGAGACGATGTTCTGGCCGACCCAGTCGACCGCGCGGCCGGTCTCGCACGAGCCCCACTGCACGAGCGCGGGTGGGAACGTCGAGAACTGCTGCCACGACCACAGGCCGTGCTTGCGCATGTAGTAGTCGTGCGTCTGACAGGCGCCACCCCAGCTGCACACGTAGCTGCAGCCCGGGCCGCACGCGCCGTAGCAGTTGCCGCCATCGAGCGCGGTCTCGCTGTCGTATTCCTCGACGCGCAGGCCGATGTTCTGACAGTCGCCACCGCAGCTATCGACGGCGGCCGCCTGGGCGGTCGAGATCGGCGCGGAGACGGTGGCGAGGCTCGCGATCAGCGCGATCGCGGCGAATCCAGAGAGTGTCTTGTGAGTGCGCGCGTAGGCCATTTTCGGGTCCCCCTGCTTGTTGGCCCACTGACGCTACACCGCGTTTTTTTCGTGCCGCGTACTACGCTGTGAACAGCCGTACCCCTTCCGCCGACACGCGCCCATACGCGCGCGCAGCGAACAATTCGGAATTCTTGGCCAGAGTTTGCGATCTGCTTCACCGAAAAAGGCGCATGCGACGCGACGTTTTCGCTTGCCAGAATTTTTCCGGTTGTCGCCAACGGACCGACGCGTACGTAAAGCTGGTATTGCGCCTCGCATGCTCGCGCGAACGCTCCTGTCCGTGATCGGCTGTCTCTCGCTGGCGTGCCGATCGGCGGGCCCCACCGAGACGCCGGTCGCATCACCCGGCCCGGCCGGACTGGCCGGACCGACGATCGCGTGGGGGCTCGTCATGCACGGCGGCGCCGGCGCGATGCCGCGCGACAAGCTGACGCCCGAACGCGAGGCCGCGGTCCGCGCCGCCCTCGAGCAAGCGCTGCGCGCCGGCCATGCCGTGCTCGCGAAGGGTGGCGCAGGTGTCGACGCGGTGACCGCCGCGATCACGATCCTCGAGGACTCGCCGTACTTCAACGCCGGCAAGGGCGCCGTGTTCACGCACGACGGCGTCAACGAGCTCGATGCCGCGATCATGGTCGGCCGCACGCGCACCGCCGGCGCCGTCGCCGGCGTCCGCACCGTGAAGAATCCGATCCTCGCCGCCCGCGCGGTCATGGAGCGCTCGCGGCACGTGATGATGGTCGGCGCCGGCGCGGACGAGTTCGCGGCATCGGTCGGGCTCGAGCGCGTCGAGCCGGCGTACTTCCGGACCGAGGAGCGCTGGCAGGACCTCCAGGACAAACTGAAGGACGACAAGTTCGGCACCGTCGGCGCGGTCGCGCTCGATCGCGCGGGCGGTCTCACCGCCGGCACCTCGACGGGAGGGCTGACGAACAAGCGCTACGGCCGCGTCGGCGACTCGCCGATCATCGGCGCCGGCACGTACGCCGACGAGCGCTGCGCGATCTCCGCGACCGGTCACGGCGAATTCTTCATCCGCTACACCGTGGCGCGCGACATCTGCGCACGCGTCGAGTACGCACACACGCCGCTCGTCCGCGCCGCCGCTGACGTCGTGCTCGACGAGCTCGTCCGCGCCGGCGGCGAAGGCGGCGTGATCGCGCTCGACAGCGAGGGGCACTACACGCTGCCGTTCAACACGCCGGGCATGTACCGCGGCTACATCGGTCCCGACGGTGTGCCGCACGTCGACATCTACAAGACCGCGCCCTGACCGCCCCACCTGGACGACTCCGGCAAACCGCGCCCCCTCACCGCCGCCTTACTTCGGTGCGTGCTGGTTCATGCGGATACTGGGAGCATGGGGATTCGCACGCTCGTGTGGCTGTGCTTGCTGGCGTCGTGCTGGAGCAATAACGACGACGGCTGGGGCGCTGGTGACGATACGTATCCACGTCCCGACGCGCGCGTGGTCGACGCCGGCCCGGACGCGTGCGTGCCACTGACCTGCGCGGCACGGGGGGCGAGCTGCGGCAGCATCGACGACGGCTGCGGCGGCACGGTCGACTGCGGCGGCTGCGCCGGCCTCGCCACCTGTGGCGGCCAGGGCATCGATCAGGTGTGCGCGCTGCCGGTCGACGATCGGGCGTGTTCCGACGGCTGGTGCTGGGAAGCGCCCGCGCCGTTCGCGTTCGATCCGACGTCGGTGTTCGCGCGCACGGCAACCGACGTGTGGGCGGTCGGCGAGCGCGGTGCCGTGCTCCACTACGATGGCTCGCACTGGCGCGCCGTCGCAGCGAACACGACGGCCGACATCCAGGACATCTGGATGGCGAGCGAGAGCGATGGTTGGCTCGTCGGCGACGGCGGCGTGATCCGGCGCTGGAACGGGACGGCGTGGAGTGCGGTCGCGAGCAACACGACCGCGAACCTGTACGGGGTGTGGGGCACGGCCGCGGACAGCGTGTGGATCGTCGGCGATGCGGTGAGCAAGCACTGGACGGGCACGTCGCTCGCGATCGCCGCGCTGTCCACGCCGACGCTCGTCGACGTGTTCGCGACCGGCAGCAACGTGTTCGCAGTCGGCGGCGGCTTCGTCTGGCAGCTCGTCCTGGGCAGCTGGAGCAAGCAGACGGGTGACGCGCCGTACTTCACGTCGTACTCGCTGTCGTGCATCGCCGGCACCGCGACCGAGGCGTACGCGCTCGGGCGCGAGCACTCGATCACGGCCGGCGAGGATCTCGGGTACCACTGGAGCGGCCAGGGCTGGACCCACCACGCCGACCCCGGCGATCCGGAATGGGCCGCGGTCTTCGCCGACAATGACAACATCTACGGCGTCTCCGACCAGTCGATCACGAACCTCGCCGACACCACGCGGCTGCAAGGCCCCGGCGGGACCATGCGTGCGGCCGCGGGCGCCGGCGGTCTGACCTTCGTCGCGACCTCGCCGAGGACGACCGGCCAGCTCTTCCACGCGAGCAGCGGGATGTGGCTCGACGACAACGGCTTCGGTGAGCGTCGGTTGCTCGCCACCATTGCAGACGTCGGCGACGGCGTCTGGTTCGGAGGCGCGAGCGGTACGCTGCTCGAGTGGCGCGGCGGCATCGTGGTGCACGAGCCGCCCACCGACGAGCTCATCGTCGCGATCGCCGGCACGTCGCGCGAGGACGTATGGATCGCCGACGACGGCGGCGAGGTGTTGCACTTCGACGGCACCCGCTGGCGGGATAGCGATGCCCCGTTCGCGGTGCGGCCGCAGTCACTCGCCATCCTCGGCGGCGAGGTCGTCCTGGTCGGCTCGGGGATCTACCGTCATGCCGGCGACGCGTGGGTGCGGGACACCGTCGGTGACGACTCGACCACGTGGCGCGCGGCGGCCGAGCACGAGGGTGAGCTCTACGTCGCCGGCACGGTCGCGACCACCTCGCACGTCGCCCGCTACGCGAACGGTGCATGGACCGAGCTCCCGGCGCCCGCGATCGAGAGCGCGTGCGGGATCGCGGTCGCCGGCCCCGACGACGTGTGGGTCGCGGGCTACACCGGGTCGCCCGCCGACGGCCTGATCGCGCACTGGGACGGCACCGCGTGGACGACCGAGACCCTGCCCGGCGCCGGCGAGCTGTGCGCGATCGCGGTGCACGGCGACGAGGTGTGGGCGGCCGGCCGTACCGACGGCGTGTGGGATGCCGATCCGACGGCGGTCTATCGCCGATCGGCTGCGGGGACCTGGACGGCGTCGCAGCCGCTGCCCGCCGGCGCGGTGCGCGCGCTGGCCGTGCACGGCGACGAGCTGTGGGCGGCGGGCGATCATGGTGCGGTACTGCACCGGCCGTAGCCTCAGCCCACGACCGCGACGTCGACGAGCACCGGGGCCAGCACGCGCTCGGCATCGCGCGGATCGATCGCGACGAGGAACCCGCGGGCACCGCCGTTGATGAAGATGCGCGGCAGCTCGAGGATCGTGCGCTGCATGTAGATCGGCATCGCGCGGCGCAGCCCGAAGGGCGACGTGCCACCGACCTGGTAGCCGGAGTGGCGGTCGGCGACCTCCGGCGCACAGGGCGCGATCGTCTTCACCCCGACCCCGCGTGCGAGCTGCTTGGTCGAGACCTCGCGGTCACCGTGCATCAGCACGCACAGCGGCTGCCTGCGCTCGTCCTCCATGATCAGCGTCTTGATCACCGCGTGCTCGTCGACGCCAAGCGCCTCGCTCGACGCGCGCGTGCCGCCGTGCGGCTGCCAGGCGTAGAGGTGCGGCTCGAACGCGATGCCCGCGGCGCGCAGCGCGCGAACCGCCATCGTGACCGGGTGCTTCGTCATCGCTGCGCGTAGCCTAGCGCGCCCGGCGCCGGCGTATACTCGGCGCCCGATGCCGTGGTGGAGAGCCGTCGCGCGCGAGCCACTGGTGCACTTCGTCGCGATCGGCGCGGTGCTGTTCGCGGTCGACCGCTGGCGCGCGCCGGCCACCCCCGCCGCGCCGGCCCCCACGCCGCCGGCCGCCGCCCTCGTTGCCGCACCGGCGGGCTCCGCCGCCGGGCCTCGCACGATCGTCGTCGATGCCGACGTGCGAGCGCAGATCGCCGCCGCCGCCGAGCGCCGGCTCGGGCACGCGCCGAGCGCCGCTGACCTCGCCGAGGAGACCGAGCGCTGGATCGACGAGGAGGTGCTGTATCGCGAGGCGATCGCGCGCGGCCTCGATCGCGATGACCCGGTGATCCACCAGCGAATCGCCGAGCAGATGGCGTACGTGCTCGACCACGCAACGCCGGTGGCCGAGCCGACCGAGGCGGAGCTGCGCGCCTGGTTCGACGCGCACCGCGAGCGCTGGGCGGTGCCCGAGCACGTCGACTTCACGCACGTGTTCGTCGCCGGCACGGACGCGGCGGCCGACGCCCGCATCGACGAGCTCGCGGCAGCACTCGCGGCCGGTGCGGCCCCGGAGCGGCTCGGCGACCGGTTCTCCGGCGGCCACCGCTACCGAGGCAGGCGGATCGCCGACCTCGCGCTCGCGTTCGGCGACGAGTTCGTCACCGGGCTCGCCGCCCAGCCGCTCGGCACCTGGGTGCGGCGCCGCTCGCGTCATGGCCTCCACCTCGTGCGCGTCGATCGCGTCGATGCTCCGCGTGACGCCGACTTCGCGCGCGCGCGGCTCGACGTGCGCAAGGAGTGGCTCGACGCCCACCGCGCCGATGCCGGCCGCGAGGCGATGCGCGGCCTGCGCGCGGGCTGGACGATCGAACGCAGATGAAGCGGCGCGCGCGCACGGTCCGGGCAGCGATCCCGCGCGGTGCCCTCGCCTGCCTGATCGGCCTCGCGTGTGCACTCGGCGCGAGCCGCGTCGCCGACGCGCACGACCTGCGGCCGGGCGTGGTGTCGCTGACCGAGGTGTCGCCCGGCGAGTACGCGCTGCGATTCGTGCCACCGGTGGATAGCCGCGGCGATGCCGCCGGCATCACGCTCGTGTTGCCGCCCGGCTGTTCGCGCGACGGCGTGCGGGTTCACTGCGATGGCGATCTCGCGGGCGAGCTCGGCGTCGCTGGCATGCGCGAGGGCGCGGCGCACACCGTCGTGGTGCTCGTCCGCGGCGGCGAGCGGAGCGAGTGGATCCTCGATGCCGCCACGCCGCGCGTCGCGATCGGCGCCGCAGCACCGGCCGGCGTGCTCGCGTGGATCGGCCTCGGGATCGAGCACATCCTCGGTGGTCTCGATCACCTCGCGTTCGTGATCGGCCTCTTGCTCGTGCTCGATGTCTCGTTCGGCCGCCGGCTGCTGTTCACGATCACCGCGTTCACCGTCGCTCACTCGCTGACGCTCGCGCTCGCCGTGGTTGGCGTCATCGAGGTCCACGCCGCACCCGTCGAGGCGTGCATCGCGCTCAGCGTCCTGCTCGTCGCCCGCGAGGCGCTGCACGGCGAGCCAACCGCGATCCGGCGCTGGCCATGGCTCGCCGCCGGCGGCTTCGGGCTCGTCCACGGCCTCGGCTTCGCGTCCGCGCTGCGCGTGCTCGGGCTCCCCCGGGCGTCGCTCGCGAGGAGCCTGGTGTCGTTCAACGTCGGCGTCGAGCTCGGCCAGCTCGCCGTCGTCGCCATGGTGGTCGCGCTGGTCGCGATCGGCCGCCGGCTAATCGGCGAGCGACGGATCGTCGGACGCCACATCCACCGGACCGCTTGTTACGCGCTGGGGGCGCTGGCGGCGTGGTGGCTGCTCCAGCGTGTCGTTGATCTGGCGGGCGGCGGCAGCTGACGCCGCGGTGGTGAACCGATAGAGCGGCGTGGTCACGCGATGGCCGCAGCTCGTGATATCCGCGTACCACTCGTACGTCTTGCCGATCTCGAGGCCGTCGACCGGCATCGCGACCTCGTCGGGCGCCGCCTCGGTGACCGCCAGCTCGCGGAACGGTCCGCCTGCGCCGCGCAGATCGACGTCGAGCGTGAACTCGCTGTTCGCGTCGGTCTCGAACTTGTCGAGCGTTGGCGAGTACGTGCGCACGGTGACCGTCTGGCTCGCCGGCGAGAACTCCCAGATCCGCAGGTAGCCGGAGCCGCCGTCGGTGCGGCCCTGGAAGTCGGCCAGCATCGAGTTGATCGTGTGGCCCTCGAACTCGTCGACGCGCCGGCTCTCGGCCGAGATGTGCCCGCCGGTCATCAGCTGCACGTTCGGCAGGTCCTTCAGCGCCGCGTAGATCAGCTTACTCTGCGCGCTGAAGTTCGCGCCGCCCGTCAGCAGGTAGTGCGTGTTGAGGATGCCGAACGCCTTGGGGTGCATCTGGAAGATCGAGCGCGCCCACGCGATCTCGGCCGGATCGGGATCGAGCTCGTACATCAGGCTGACGACGACGAAGTCGAGGCCGCCCGCCGAGAACGTGACCCAGCTGTCGTCGTTCCGCGAGCCATAATGCCCGCCGTAGTACGCGCGTCCCGCGAAGCGGTCGACGCCGAAGTACTGGTTGAACCGGTCGCTGTTGAGGACCCTGTTGCTGCCGGTCAGCTTGTCGTCGTGGTTGCCGACGGCCACGCCCCACGGCACGCCGTCCGGCAGCCCGGGCTCGGGCTTCTCGAGTCGCGCGAGCGCCGCGCTCGCCACCTGCCACTGGTAGGTCTGCGGTTCGTTGTTGATCACGTCGCCGTTGTGGATGACGCCGACGATGTTGTAGTCCTCGCGATGGTCGCGCACCCACTGGGTCTGGTCGTGGAAGTACTTCTCGAGGTTGCGGCCCTCGATCGTGTAGATCTGCGTGTCGGGCAACACGACGATCGTGAAGTCGTCGGCATCGGAGAGCTCGCGCACGTGATAGGTGACGTCGACCGGCGCGCGGGTCGCCATCTCGAGCGCGACCTCGAGCGTGACATCCGGTCCGCTCGCCGTGCCGTCGGTCGGCGTGATCGCGGCGACGATCGGCGCCGCGCCCTGATCGAGGGCGACGTGGTCGCCGATCAGGCTCGCCCCCACGAGCGAGACCGGCGCGGTGCCGGTGCTGTCGGCGGCGACCCTCGGATCGACGCCGCCGGTGTCGAACGACCAGCGGGCGACGAGGCCATCGCCCATCGCGATGGTGCGGTACATGCCGTCCACGATCTCGTCCGCGCTGCGCGCATGGTTCCACAGCCGCAGCTCGTCGACCGCGCCCTGCAAGAACCCGTGCGGCACGCCGTCGGAGGCGATCGCCGTGCCGATCGACAACGGGTGGATGCTGTCGGCCCGTGGCATCGCCGCCGCCTCCGCCTCGCCGTCGAGCTCGCCGTCGAGGTAGAGCCGCCACGCCGCACCGTCGAACGTCGCCGCCACGTGATGCCACTCGCCGCGCGTGATCGCCGTCTTGCCGATCACCGGGTGGTTGCCACCCGAGGCCATGTCCTCGAAGTCGGCGCCGAGCACATCGCCCCAGAAGCCGAAGCCGTAGTTGCAGTCGACGTTCGTGCCGTCGCCTTCGCCGAGCCCCTTGCCCGCGATCGGCACCAGGCGCAGCCCGCCCGCGCCGGTCGTGTACGTCGAGCCGTCGCCATCGCGGCGTACCCAGGCCTCGATCGTGAACGTCGAGAGCCCGAGCGCCGGGACCAGCTCGGTCTGCGCTCGATCGTCGATGCCGTCGAACACGGCCGCACCACCCGCGCCGCTGCCCTCTGGACACGCGAGCGGAGACGTATCGTCGTCGCCACCTGCGCCCGGCTCCGATCCGCACGCGGCCGCGATCAGGACGAGAAACAAGCCAAGACGCATGGCGAACATGCGGCGCTGCTCAGCAAGGGCCGTACCGGCCGCGCGCAACGCAGACCTGCGCAGTTAGCTGCGCGAACTGCGCACCGCGCCACGGCAGTCCACAGCTGACTGCTCACGGGCGGTTGCAGTCTGTAACAGCGGCGGCAACACGTGCCAGTGGCGCATCATCAGCGTCGCACGGACCGGCACGAACCCGTCGCGCGCGGTCCACTGCCACAGCTCGAAGCGCACGTGGCTCGGATCGCGGCCGGCGTAGCCGATCACCTCGCCGGCACGCACGCGCGCGCGCCTTCGCCGGCGGCCGAGCGTCGGAACGACGAACAGCTTCTCGAGGTGCGCGTAGTGTGTCGACCACACGCCACCATGATCGAGCGTGACCGCGAAGCCGCTCGTCAGCTGCGCGGCAAAACTGACGGTTCCGGCGCGCACCGCATAGACCGGCACGAACAGCTGCGAGAACGCGAGGCGCTCGTAGCCGATGTCGACGCCGCGCCGGCCATCGTTTGCGTGCGCGACGATCCTCGGCGCCTCACCGGCGAGCCGCCGAAATATCCCGGTTTGCCGTCGCCGCCGACGAAATTGCGCAGCGTCGTGCCGCCTTCCTCGATCGCGTCGCGCAGCACGTCGCGCACGGCGGTCACGAGCGGCTCGAAACGCGCGCGCGAGATTCGCCCGGC
>DAIRFU010000608.1:0-4360 GCA_036794935.1 Kofleriaceae bacterium
CCTTCGAATGGGTGCCGCGTCTGTCGAACAAGCGGGCGGATGCCGCGGCGAACGAGTCGATGGATCGCCGCGAGAGCTTCCGCCGGGACCCGGACGGTGGCCGAGCCTGACAGCGCCGCGTGGATCGTCCTCGATCGACTTCGCGATGACGTCCGGGCCCGCGGGGCCGAAGTCGAACTCGTGGTTGCCGATCGCGACGGCGGCGTAGCCGAGCTGGTTGTACGCGCGCACCACGTCGGCGCCCTCGGCGAGGTTCGACTCGAGCGTGCCCTGGAACATGTCGCCGGCATCGAGCAGCAGCACCGCGCCGCCGTCGGCCTGACGTGCCGCGCGGACGTTGGCGATGAAGCCGCCGAGCAGCGGCAACCGATCGAGCGCGCCGTGCAGATCGTTGGTACCGATGATCGTCAGCGTGCGCGAGCCCTGCTGCGTTGCCGGTGCGGGATGACCGACGGCGTTGGGCGCCGCAGGTTGCGAGCACGCGACGGCGAGCGCGCATGCGGCCACCCAGGAACGTCTCATGGGGCGGACTCTACTATGGACTCGCCGGGCCGCCATCACCGGGCACTTACTCCTCGCCGCCTGATTCGCCTTCGACCCCGTCGAGCGCGAGCGAGATCGCGGTCAGCTCGCGGTCACGGGCCGGCGTGACCGGCTCGCCACGCGCCGCCGCACTCGCCGCATCGAGGTCGAGCTCGAGCGACGCGGTGCCGTCGCCGGCCACCCGCACGAACGCGATGCCGCCGCCGGAGAGCCGGCAGCCGATCCGATCGCCGGGTGCAACGACGAGGAAGCGCGCGCCGCAACTGGCGCGCTGGGCGACCGCGAGCTCGGCGAGGCGCGCGTCGACGTACGCGGCGACCGGCACGGTATCGACGACCAGACCGGCGACGCGCCACGCCCACTCGGTGCCCGCGCTGGTGATCGCGATCGGCAGGCGTGTGCCGTCGAACAGCCGTGCCTCGCATGCGGCCGGGATGCCGAGAGTGACCGTGCACGTCGCGCTCACCGGGATCGCGAGTCGCGCGGTCAGCGTGCGCGCGATCGCGGTCTCGAGCGGCGTGCTGCCGGCTTGCCGGTTCGTGTGATCGCCGCACGCGACGAGCGACACCACACCTACAAGTAGCGCTCGGTCAAACACCGATGTGGTCGTAACACGCCGCGAAGTTCGTCACGGCCACGATGATCACGCTGAATAATTCACGCTACATTCCGGTCCACGTCCGCTCCCAGGAGGAATATGCGCTCATCATTGTCTCGCTGGCTCGTGACGGCGACTCTCGCGGGCAGCACGCTGCTCGCCGTCTCGGTCGCCTCGGCTCAGCCCGGCGTTCGTGACCACCGCCGAGGCGGTCATCACGGCCCACCCGCCACCGCTCCGGTCAACGCCGGCCCACCACGCGACGCGCCGCCGCCGCCGAAGGCCGAGCGGATCGGCAAGCGCCGCGGCTTCGTCTGGGTCGCCGGCGAGTGGGACTGGCGCGACGGCGGCTGGGCCTGGCAGGCCGGCCACTGGGAGCGCGCGCGCAAGGGCAAGCGCTGACGCGAGCACAAGTGGGAGCGCCAGGGTGATGCCTGGGTGCAAGTTGGTGGAGACTGGATCGATATCGACATCCGGCCGACCGCCGCGCCGCCACCGCCGCGCCAGGAGACGTGGAAGCCGCGCCGCGGCTTTCAGTGGGTCGCCGGTACCTGGGACTGGCAGGCCGGCAACTGGCAGTGGGTCCCCGGTCACTGGGAGCGCGAGCGCAGAGGCAAGCACTGGCGCGAGGCGAAGTGGCAGCTCCAGGGCGGCGTCTGGGTGAAGGTCGACGGCGGCTGGATCGATGCGCCACGGTTCCCGAGCGAGGCGCCGCCGGCGCCCCGGGCGGAGCGGATCGGCCACCGCCGCGGCTTCGTGTGGACCCGCGGCCGCTGGGACTGGCAGAACGGCAACTGGAACTGGGTCGCCGGCCACTGGGAGCGCGAGCGCGCGAACCATCGCTGGCAAGAAGGCAGCTGGCAAAACCAGAACGGGCGCTGGACCTGGGTCGATGGCGCGTGGGTCGCATCCGCACCGGCTCCGCAGCCCGCGCCGCCGCCGGTGGTGCAGGCACCGCCGCCGGGCCCGACGCAGCCGCCGCCTTCGCCGCAGGCCGAGAACGTGCAACCGCGCGCCGGCTTCATCTGGGTGCGTGGCCACTGGGGCTGGAGCGCGAACCACAAGTACGAGTGGACCGCGGGCCACTGGGAGCGCCAGCGCGCGAACCGCCGCTGGACCGACGGTCGCTGGGAGCAGCGCACGCAGGGCCGCGTGAGCTACTGGGTGTGGGTCGACGGCGGCTGGCGCTAGCTCACCAGCTGCGCTCGAACAGCGGCAGCCGGATCTCGACGCCGCGCTCGCCTCGATAGCTCGCCGGCGCCATCTCCATGTCCGGCAGCTCGAGGTGGAACTGGTGATCGCCGAGGCCGAGATCGAGGCGCGCATGGATGCGCGCCTTGCCCTGCGTGAAGTGCCAGTCGCTATCGAACTGGAGGCGCAGCAGCGAGCCCTCGTTCGTGCCGAGCCGGATCCGCGCGTAGCGGCTGCGGCCGTCGAACGTCATGCCGAGCAGATCATCGGACAGCACGTTGACGTGCGTGCCGATGAAGTTGCCCAGCTCGGCGAGCTCGTCGGTGATCTGCTGCGACAGCTTGAGGTGGTGACCGGCCGGCACGTCGCGCCAGCGATCGGCGAGTGCGATCTGCAGATCATCCGCGTGGGCCACGGGCGCGAGGCCACACACGACGATCAGCACGGCCCCGAGGCGTCCCACGATTTCGATGCTAAAGCAGCGTCGTGAAGCTGCGCAACGCCGTATTGCTCGCCGTGATCGCCGCCGCGGGCGCGGCATGCGACAAGGGCACCGCACCGCCGACATCGACCGGCGCCGCGGTGCTGCAGCGCCCGCTGTTCTGGCAGCTCGAGCGGGACGGTCACACGAGCTACCTGCTCGGCACGATCCACGTCGGCGTGGATCCGGCGCGGCTGCCTTCGATCGTCGGCGCCCGGCTCGATGCCGCGAAGGCGTTCGCGATGGAGACCGATGTGTCGCAGGCCAGCACGCTCGATGTGCGGCGCAGCGACGGCACGACCCTCGCCGACGAGCTCGGTCCCGCGTACTGGGCGAAGCTCGAGGCCGCGCTCGGCGCGCCGGCGGCGGCGCAGCTGCTCCACGTCAAGACGATGATCCCCGCGACCCAGCTCGCGCTGCGTGGGCTGCCGGCGACCCCGTCGATGGACACCGCGCTGCACGACCGCGCCGTCCGCCACCACGCGCGGATCGTGTTCCTCGAGCCGTTCGCGGACGAGATCGCGGTGCTCGACAAGTGGCTCGACGCGCGCGCGCTGCGCGACATGCTCGACGATCTGACCGACAACGAGCGCCGCGCCCGCGAGATGCTCGACGCGTATGTCGCCGGCGACGAAGCCAGGATGCTCGCGATCACGGACGCCGAGCGCGCGCAGTGGAAGGCGCACGGCCACCCCGAGCGCGAGTTCGACGAGCAGCTCGAGGACCTGCTCTTCAAACGCAACGCGTCATGGATCGCGCCGATCGAGGCACTCCACGCGGCGGGCGGCGGCTTCATCGCGGTCGGCGCGGCGCACACGGTGGGTCCGCGCAGCGTCATCGATCTGCTCGAGAAGCGCGGCTTCCGGGTGACCCGGGTTGCCCCCTGATAAGAAACGCTTGTTTGGCAAACCGCCGGGCGAGTACAGTGCGCCCCACCTAGAGGGAGGTTGCATGCGTCGTCTCGTGCTCGCGCTCACGCTGTGTTGTTCCATCGGCTGTGGCAAGGAGGTCGCCGGGATGGGCGGCGACGATAGCCCCCCGGCCGACGCGCCGGTGCTGCAAGGCGACAAGTACTCGCTGACCTGGGGGCCGGTCTCGGTCGAGCCGGGCGTCGAGAACACGCAGTGCATCTGGATGCGGCTCGGCAACACGGCCGAGATCAAGGTCCACCAGCTCCACAACCTGCTCAACGACGCCTCGCACCACCTGATCGTCTACAAGGACGACATGGACACGACCGAGCAGCTCACGCCGGTCGATTGCCAGCCGTTCACCGGCGCGCTCAACACGACCGGCATGATCGCGCCGATCGCGATCACGCAGCGCAAGGACGACATGATCTTCCTGCCGAATCGTGTCGCCTACACGTTCGCGGCGAACCAGATGGTGAAGATCGAGATGCACTACATCAACGCGACGGACGAGACGCAGGACGTCCAGGCAACCGTCGACTTCTTCGCGGCCGATCCATCGACGATCGATCACGAGGCCGCGATCCTGTTCACCGGCTCGCCCGACGTCGACATCGCGGCCGGCGCGATGACGAC
>DAIRFU010000609.1:0-4358 GCA_036794935.1 Kofleriaceae bacterium
GCTGGTCGCCGGCCTCCTGCTTCAGCGGCTCGGCACGCGCGAGGATCGTCTGGACGTCGGCGTCGCCGAGCTTCTTCGCCGGCGCGAGCTTCTGGTGATCGAACGGCGGCGGCCCGGCCTTGCCGTCGGACAGCCGGAGGTCGAGCCCGTCGGGCAGATCCTTCGCGAGCTTCGCGAGCTCCTCCGCGCTCGGCCCCGTGGCCGGCTTCGTCGACTTGTCGCCACCGCATGCCGACGCGGCAACGGCGAGCACCATCAGTAGTTCGCGAGCTCTCACGCGGTCTCCTTATTCGACGATGACTCGATCGCTGCCGCCGCGCCCGAACGTCTCGGGCATGTACATCTCCTCCGCCTTCGGCGGCGGCACGACGAAGTTGCCGGGCGTCGTCGCGCGCGCGACGTACTCGTACGTGTGGACGCCCTCCCAGAGCAGCGACGCGAACGCCTCGACGCGCTCGTCGCGCATGTTCTGGTGCTCGTACCAGGGCCCGAGCCACCACCAGTACCGGCCGCGCGACTTCTGCTCGTTCGGATCGGTCGGAATCGGGCCGGTCACCGCGAGCCGCGGGTTCATCGGCTCGAGCCCCGCCGGCAGCGGATCGACGAGCGCGACGTGATAGCGGCGGTTCTCGTTGACCATCGTCAGTTTGACCCTGACTCGTGACCCAGCTTTGATGTGCCAGGTTCCATTTTTCTCGCGGCTCACGTCCTTGGGGTCATCCACCCCCTCGTAGAGCCGCTCGACCACGAAGCCGTAGTCGGCGGGATCGAGCTTCAGGCTCGCCGGCGCGTAGGTCATGCCGACCCGGTAATAGAGCCGGCCCTTGCCGTCCTTCTGGATCGTCAGGACGTTAGCCCCCGGCACGGGTGTGTCGTGGCTCGCGACGAACGCCATCGGGATCGCGAGCTCGTGCGTGTCGGTCTGGCGGCCCTTGAACGCGTGCTCGCCGGCGTAGTCCTTGCCGAGCCACACCCGCGCGACGAAGTCCGGCGTCACCTTCTCGTAGGTCTGGAAGTAGCGATCGAGCGCGAGCAGCACGAACGCGTTCTCCTGCGTGTTGAGCCAGCGCCCCGCCTTGCGGTGCGCGAGCAGCCCGGTGACGAGCTTCGGGATCAGATCGAGCTTCGGCTGCTCCTCGATCAGCGCCTCGAGCATCACGCCATCGACGCGCCGATCGCTCGACAGCAGGAGGTAGTTGCCGTCGCCATAGCCGGTCGTGAAGTTCGCCGCGCCGGCGGTCTCGCTGACCCGGTTGAGCGCGTGGCGCACGATCGCCTTGCGCTCGGCGGCGGCCGCCGGGTTCTGCGCGAACAGGCCGAGCAGCCAGCCGTTCGCCTCCATCGACAGCTTCGCGACGGTCGCGTCCTTGACGAGCTTCTGGCCCTTCGCGATGTCGACGTCGCCGAGCAGCTTGCGCGTGTACAGCGCGTACGCGCTGATCGCCCACCGCACCTCCTTCGAGTAGTACCAGGGGTACTTCGACTCGATGTCGCGCAGGTACGGCTTCGCGCGATCGAGCAGGGCCTGCGGCACCGTGAAGCCCTTCGCCTTCGCGCGCGCGAGCGCGTTCGTGACGTAGACCGTCAGGTACGGCACCGACGGGTGGCCGCGATCCCAGAACGCGTAGCCGCCGTCGTAGTTCTGCATCTGCGACAGCCGCTCGATATCCTCGGCGACGCTCTTCTCGAGCGCGGCCGGAGACGGCATGTCCTTGGTCTCGAACGCCTCGAGCACGTCACGCAGCGCGGCGATCGCGACGATCCGCGACGCTCGCTGCTCCGCGCACTCGAACGGGTACTTGACGAGGTAGAGCAGCGCGTCGGTGAGGCTCTGGAGATTCGTCGACGCGGTCGACACCTCGAGCCCGCCGAACTGCGTGATCACCTTGCCGGGCAGCGCGACCGGCTGGCGCACGGCACCGCTGTCGATCACGCCGTACGTCGCGAACGCCTCGGTCGTCGCCGGCGTCCACACCGGCAGCGCGAGCTCGGCGGCGTCACTCGCCTTGCCGCTCGCACCGACGATCTGGAACCGCGCGGTGCCCGCGAGCTCCGCCGCCGCCGGGAACTGGACCTCCACGCGATCGTTCGCCGGCACGCGGACCTCGCGCCCCGCGCCGTCGGTGATCGCCGCGTTCGTCGCGCGCACCGCCACCCGCACCGTCATCGCTGCGTCGGTCTGGTTCTGGACGACGATCGGCAGCTTGAACGTGTCGCCGAAGTTCAGAAAGCGCGGCGGGCTCGGCCGCACCATCAGCGGCAGCCGCGCGGTGATCGCGCTCTCGCCCTTGCCGAAGTTCTTGGCGCCGGCGGCCGCGATCGCGACGATGCGATAGCGGGTGAGGTTATCCGGCAGCTTGACCTCGACGACCGCCTTGCCGTCGGCGCCGGTCTTGACCGACGGCGAGAACGCGGCGAGCGGATTGAAGTTCGACCGGATCGCGATCGGCTGGTTCGCCTGCCCGGTGCTGTCCACGCCGTCACTCTCCGCCTTCTTCTTCGCCCGCTTCGGGGACGGTGCCGCCGGCGGAGGAGGCGGAGCAGCTCCGGGAGCCACCATCGACTCTTCGCGCACCGGCGCGCCGCCCGTCGCCGTCACCATATCCGCGGCGGCGCCGCGCTGCGCCCCTTGCGCGAGCTGGGCCGCGTCCGGCTTCGCGAGCTTGACGTGCTCGCGCAGGTAGTAGTCGCTCGCGCCCGCGTCGCGCTCGGCATAGAACGAGTCGATCGGATCGGGGAACTGGTAGCCGGTGAGCGACAGGATCGCCTCGTCGACCACGATCACCGCGGCATCCGCGTTCGCGACCGGCCGGCCCTGGGCGTCGCGCACGTCGAGCGCGATCTTCGCCGACTCGCCCGGCGCGAGCTTGGGCGCGTTCGGCGCGACCTTGACCTTCAGCGTGCGCTGCCTCGGCGGCACCGGCAGATCGATGACGCCGGTCGCGTACGCCGGCCGCTTCGGCAGGCTCGGATCCGGATCGCCGTGATCGTCGGTGCGCTGCGCACTGCCGACGAGCTCGACCTGCACATACAGATTCGGCACCATCGCGTCGCTGATCGGCACCCGCACGGTCGCGGTCGGCCCGGTCACGGTGAAGCGATCGACCTTGACGATGCCGCTACGCCGCCACGTGACGAGCGCCTCGGCCGGATAGAACGGCGCCTGGACGAGCAGCTCCGCGGTGTCGCCCGCCGCGTACTCCTTCTGATCCGGGATCAGCTGCACCGTCTGGTGCTCGAGCTCGCGCGAGGGCGGCTGGTCGCCACCGCTGACCCAGAACGTCAGCTTGGTCTGGTTCGGCCGGCCCTGCGCGTCGACGATCGTGGCGACGACCTCGTAGCTGCCGCCCTGCTTCGTCTGGAACGTGCAGGGCACTGCATCCGCGGCCGCGACGATCGCGCACGTCTGCGGGTCGACCTCGAGCCGCTTGTACTCGCCCTTCTTGTACTCGTAGTCGATGCGCGCGGCCTTGACCTCGATCGTCGCGCCCGGCGCGGCCTTGCCGTCGAGGTCGACGCCGATCACGTCGATCTGGAACGGCTGGCCCTTCTCGACGAACGGCTTCTTGGTCTTGAGCCCGACGTAGAGCGACGACGGGTGCACGATCAGCGCGGACGCGCTCGACCAGGTCTGCCGGTTGACGTCGGTCACGCTCGCGTTCGCGGTCACCGACATCGGCATCGCCGGGTTGAGCGAGAGGAAGTCCATGTGCAGCACGTGCGCGCCGGTCGCGTCCGTCGTGCCCTGCAGCGACCAGCTCTTGCCGCCGCGACTCGGATGGCCCGGGTCGTACCAGGGCCGGTAGCCCCACCACGGTTCCCACTGCCCGAACACGTAGTCGTCGCGATCGGGCGGCGTGTAGCTCGTCGGACTCGACGTGATGTACCAGTTGACCGGCGCGCCGGGCAGCGGTCCGCCCGCGTAGTACTTCGCGTCGACCGTCACATCACCGCCGCCGCCGACGAGGAACGGGCCCTGGCTCGCGTGTGCGCTGACCTCGAACTCGGGCCGGCGGAACTCCTCGATCTGGAAGCTGTGCGAGTAGCTCTCCTTGCGCCGGCCCTGGGTCTCGAGCTGCACGTACGCGTAGCCGAGGTTCGGTGTCTTCGGCAGCGTGAACTTCGTGTCGAAGCCGCCGACGGTGTTCACCGGCGCCGAGCCCTTCGCGAGCTCGCGGCCGCGCGAGTCGGTCACCTTGTAGCTCACCGACCTGACCTCGCCGCCGACGCCCATCACGTCGCCGCCGGTGCCGCGATCGATGAGGCGCAGCCAGCCCTTGAGCGCGACCTCCTCGCCCGGCTTGTACAGCTTGCGATCGTCGATCACGTACCAGGCGAGCTGCGGCGCGCGTGCATGC
>DAIRFU010000610.1:0-4353 GCA_036794935.1 Kofleriaceae bacterium
CTTCGTCACGACCTCGAGCACGTGGCTCGCATCGAAACTGAAGTTCTTCATGCCGGCCAGATCGGCTGACATCTTGCGCAGGAGCGCATCGGCCTTGGGATCGATCTTGCGTTGGCTGTTCTTCGCGGCGGGTGGACTCTTCGTCGTTGCCTGCGCCAGCGCCGCTTGTTCGTGTTGCGTCGCGTTCGCACCGAGCACGGTGCCGACGACGAGCAATGCTTGCATTGGTCTCATGGTTCCCCTCCTGCCGTCGCTGACAAATCGGCATACTGCATGGCTCCGCAGGTTTGCATTGCCGATGCCAGGCGAGGCTCCCGTCACGACAGTAGCCGGGCGAAGCGGAATCGTTCTTGCTCCGAAGCTGATCGATGACGCCTTCTACACTCACGAACGTTCGCCGCCGCCATCCCCCTGGCGCGTGTGCTCGGCGTCGGTGGATGCGGTGATCGTCAGTACTCACGGAACATCTGCTGCACGCGCTTTGGATCGTTTGTCCGGGTCAGTGCGAGCTGTGCGAGGACGCGGGACTTCGCTGGGTTGAGCTCGCCGGACGCGACGAATCCGAGCTTGTCGTCGTCGACCTCCGCGTTGCGCATCACCATGCCAGCCGGCAGACGCGTGCTCCGCACGACGAGCACTCCCTTGCTCGCAGCTTTGGCAAGCGCATCGAGTGCCGGCTTCGTCATGTTCCCGTCGCCGACACCGGCCACGACGATGCCCTTCGCCCCGGCGGCGATCGCCGCCTTGATCATCGTGTCGTCCATGTTCGAGTGAGCGTAGATGATGTCGACCCGTGGCAGCTTGTCGAGATTCTTGACGCTGAACTCCGAATCCGTCGTGGTGCGCTTGTCCATCCGCTCGAACCAGTTGATCGACCCGGAGTGAACGAGTCCGGCATCCCCACGGTTCGGGCTATTGAACGTCTCGAGGTTCGTGGTGTTGGTCTTGATGATGTTGCGCGCGCTGTGGATCTCGTCGTTCATCACGACCAGCACTCCGCGTCCTCTTGCCTGGGGGCTCGCCGCGACAGCGACGGCGTTGTAGAGGTTTGCGGGACCGTCAGCACTGATTGCGGTTGCCGGCCGCATCGATCCCACGAGCACCACCGGCTTCTTGCTCTTCACGGTCAGATCGAGGAAGTACGCCGTCTCCTCCATCGTGTCGGTTCCGTGGGTGACGACGATGCCGTCGACCTTGGGGTCAGCGAGCAGCTCGTTCGCCCGCTTGGCGAGCTTGAGCCACACCTGGTCGTTCATATCCTGGCTGCCGATGTTCGCGATCTGCTCGCCGCTGAGCGTCGCAAGCTTGCCGAGATCGGGGACGGCCTTGATCAGATCTTCGACCTTGAACTGGCCGGACGTGTAGCCGTAACCGCCGGCCGCTCCTGATCCCGCGATCGTGCCGCCGGTCGCGAGGATCTTGATGTTCGGCTTCTCCTGTGTGGCACGAGCTTGGTTTGCGCCTGGCTCTGATTTCTGGGGCTGTTTGGCCTGCGCCAGCCCCGTGGCGGCGGTACCTCCGAGGAGGAACACGGCGACCACTACCGTTTGAAAGACTCGCATGAGTAGGCTCCTGTTAGTCGAGGACTGAGAGCGGCCATGGATGCATGGCGTGCTCCTCTACATCACGATGAGGAGCACCATCCGTGCCGCGCCACGTGCGTAGTGTTGCGCTGGCGTCCTGGACCGGTGTTCCGGACCTCTACGTTGGAGGCCTTGCTACTTGACCTGCACCTGGATGCGCGTCTGGATGAAATGAGTGTGACCCGTCAGATCGAGACGGTCGAGCGCGCCATAGGCGTAGGAGGCTTCGAACCGCAACGCCGACGTCAGATACCAGTTCACCAGCGACGTGAAGCGGAAGAACCTGCCACCCTGAATGTTCTCGGAGTCGAGATCGATGTAGCTGGCGCGCAGCGCGAGCTCCACCGCACCAGGACCACCGCTGAAGAACGTCTTCTTCGGCACGACATCCTCGAAGTATCCGGCGCCCGCCTTGTATGGATGCGTCTCGCCGGTGAAGAGGTACGCCGCGAAGATCTCACCGCCATGGAAGAACGGATCGTTCTCCGGTTCAGATGACACCTTGTTCACGAAGTACTCGCCTCCCGACGACAGCGGGCCGTGCACGTAGTACGCCTCCAGACCAGCGATCGTCGACCGCGACGCCTCGAACGCGCCGGTGTCGACTGCCTGGCTCTGCGCGAGGAACGACTCGGGTTTTGACCGATACCGCAGAAATCCGTCGTTGGCTCCTGCATACCGGCCCTCGACGGCGAGGTGGAGCATGCCCTCGTTCGCGTCTCCGCCACATGGCAACACCACCACCCGCGCGGCCACCTGCCAGTCATTCTTGTTGAACGACTCCTCGTCGGAGAGCGGGTCGGCGAATGCGCCGACGTTGTACACGAGCACTCCACCTGCGGTCGATCCGGTCCACCTCGCACCATCGGCGAGGATCGGCAGAAACGCGTCGTTCGCCGCGGAGCGTTCGTTGAACCATCCGTAGTAACCGACCATGAACTTGTTCGTCGAGAAACCTTCCTTGGTGCGTCCGAGGAACAAGAAGCCGCCGAGCTGGTCCTCGAGCCGCAGGAGCAGTCCGGTCTGGCGGAATTTCGGCTTCGTGGCCTGCACGTCGTAGAGCAACCCGACGGTGTACCTCAGCGGCGCCCAGATGATCCGCCCGCTCACGAGGCCACGAAGATCGCGAACGCCACTCTCGGGCTGGAGCATCATCTGCTGCTCACTGGTGGCGTCCTGCCAGTAGTGCACGTAGTCAAGCAGGAGCCCACCACCAAGTCGGATCGAGAAGTACTCGTGCTCGTAGTCGTACGCCTTCGACGCCGTGACATCTTTCGGTTCCGGCGCGTCGAGGTCTTCACACACGCCGGTCGAGGGCCATGACCCGACGGCCGCGAACACGATCGCGATCGCGATCCTGCGAATGAATGGGGTGCGCACGCTTGGGCTCCGCGATCACGGCGCATTGCCGCGTCGCGCCGACCTTTGAGTTGTGCGGGGGTACTTGATCCGGTCGAGATTCGTGAGCTTGTCCGGGTCGAGCAGGTTCTTGATCTGCGCCTCCGTCAGCAGCCGCTTCTCGCGAGCGAGCTGGATGAGTCCCTTGCCACTCTTGTAGGCCTCGCGTGCGAGCTCGCTGGCCTTGTCGTAGCCCAGCACGGGTACGAGCGCAGTCACGGTGCCCACGGTGTTGTCCATGTACTCTTCGAGCACCTTCTTGTTGACCGTGATCCCGTCGACGCACTTGGTGCGAAGTGCCAGCGAGGCAGCCTGCAGCAGGTGCTGCGACTCCATCATCGAGAGTCCCTCGAGCGGCTCGTAGGCATTGAGCTGCAGCTGGCCGGAGTGCGCGGCCATGTCCACGCCGGCCGTGTTGCCGACGACGCGAAACGCGATCACGTTGACGAGCTCCGGTATCACCGGGTTGACCTTGCCCGGCATGATCGAGGAGCCAGGCTGGATGGCCGGGAGATCGATCTCCCCGAGTCCAGCGCGCGGTCCCGACGCGAGCAGGATCAAGTCGCTCGCGATCTTCGACTGCTTGAGCGCGAGGCTCTTGAGTGCGTTCGAGTAGACGACGAATCCCTGCTGGTCCCATGTCGCCGCGAACATGTCCTTGGCCTGGACGATCGGCTTCTTGATGAGCCGTGCGAGCTCGGCCGCGACCGCTTCGGAGTAGCCCTCCGGGACAGTGATTCCGCTGCCGATCGCGCTCGCCCCCATGTTCACGGCGTACAGATACTTCTCTGCATCGAGCAGCAACTGGATCTCGCTCTCGAGCGAGGCGGCGAATGCGTGGAACTCCTGCCCCACCGTCATCGGGACTGCGTCCTGCAGCTCGGTGCGTCCCATCTTGAGGACCTTCAGGTATTCGTTGCCTTTCGCGCGGAACGAGCTCGCGAGTCGCCTCACCTCGGCGATCAGCTTCTCGTTGCGAAGCAGCAGCGCGATCTTGATCGCGGTCGGATACGAGTCGTTCGTCGACTGCGACATGTTCAGGTCGTTGTGGGAGTCGAGATACTTGTATTCGCCCTTCTTGTGGCCGCCGAGCTCGAGCCCGATGTTCGTCAGCACCTCGTTCGCGTTCATGTTCGCGGACGTGCCCGCGCCGCCCTGATACCAGTCCACTTTGAACTGGTCGCGATATTTGCCGGCGATGACGGCCCGACAGGCCTTCTCGATCATCGCCAGGCGGTCGCGCTTCAGCTTGCCGACCTTCGCGTTCGCGCGCGCGGCGGCGAGCTTGACGATCGCATAGGCCTCCACGAACTCGGGGTACTGGTTCATCGTGACGGTGGAGATCTGAAAATTCTCCAGCGCGCGTGCGGTC
>DAIRFU010000087.1:0-15029 GCA_036794935.1 Kofleriaceae bacterium
CGCGAAGCCGACCATCACCGCCGACGCGTTACTCGCGATCGAGGCGCGCACCCAGCCGATCAAGCGCCAGCAGGAGACGATCCTGCTCCGGCTCATCCGCGACACGCCCGATACCGACCCCGAGAAGCCCGAGTACCTGTTCAGGCTCGCCGAGCACTACGCCCGGCAGCTGCGGTTCTATCGCCTGAGGTCGATCGAATCGACGATGCCGCGCCGCGAGCGGGCGCGCCGCCGGTAGCTCAGGCGGATGCCGCGACGGGGACGTGGTTGGTCGCGATGCGGCCCCAGCGCGCCGGGCCAGCGCGGTGCTCGACCTCGGCGCGGAGCTCCTTCGAGAGGCCGAGCGCGAACGCGGTCTCGGCGACGAGGAACAGCGGACCGTCGAGCAGTCCGCGCAGGTCGTCGAGGAACGCCGGCTTCCTGCCCTCGAAGTAGTGACCGACGAACTGCAGCGCCCAGCCGCCGATGAACAGGCTCGCGGTGCCGGCCGCCCACAGCGGCATCGGGAGAGCCGCGAGCACGCTGCCCATCGCGCACGTGGTACCGAGCACCGCGGCCATCGCGGCGCCGTACGTCGGATCGAGCGCGCGGTAGTAGCGCGAGGCGAGCCCGGTGGCGCCGACCGCGGCGTTGAGCGGCCCGATGCCGACTCGCGCGAGCGCGGCCTGGGTGCCGACGAGGATCATCGGGATTCCGACGAAGTGCGTCGCGATGTTGCGCCTGTCGCGATGGTATTCCGCGTACGAGGCAAGCCGATCGAGGAGAGACGACATCCGTCGAGCTTACTACGCGCGCCGGCCATCTCTCGCACAATCGAACGAGCTTGGCGCACGCACGCGCATGCGCTATCAACGACCTGCGCCGATCGCAGGCGCACCCGATGACCCTCCTCGCCTGAAGCCCACCCGCTCTCACCCCGGCTCCGAGGAGGTCCGTATGTCATCGATCCGTGTCGAACGGCTGTCGTTCGCCTATTCCGACTCCATTTCACTGCTATCCGACGTCGAGCTACACGTCGGTCGCGGCTTCACAGGCATCGTCGGCGAGAATGGCGCCGGCAAGTCGACGCTGCTGCGCCTGATCACCGGTTCACTTGCCCCGACCGCGGGCCGCGTCGCGATCGAGCCAGCCGATGCGCTCGTCGCGAGCTGTCCGCAGGACGTGATCGCGCCACCCGTGCACGACGTCGAAGGCCGGCTGCGTGGCCGGCTCGGCCTCACCGACGATCAGCTCGCGCGCTGGGACACGCTCTCTCCCGGCGAGCGCCGGCGCTGGCAGATCGGCGCCGCGCTGTCGGTCGCGCCCGACGTGCTGCTGCTCGACGAGCCAACGAACCACGTCGACGCCAGCTGCCGCGCGCTGCTCGTCGCCGCGCTCGCTCGCTTCGACGGCATCGGCCTCGTGATCTCGCACGACCGAGCGCTGCTCGACAAGCTGACCGCCGCCACGATCCGCGTCCACGCGGGTACCGCGCGGCTCTACCCCGGCAGCTATTCGGCCGCGAAGCAAACGTGGGAGGCCGACGAGGAGCGCGCGCGCGAGGTGCGCGGCGACGCCCAGCGCCAGGCCCGACGCGCCTCGAAGCAGCTCGCGGATGCCCGCCGCGATCGGCAGCAGGCCGACGCCAGCCGCAGTGCCTCGCGCCGCAAGAAGGGCCCGAAGGATCACGACGCGACCACGCTGGGCGCGACGACCCTCGTCGCGTGGGCGGAGGCGCGGCACGGTCGCAACGTCGAGGTCGCCCGCCACCGCGTCGAGCGCGCGACTGCCGCGATCCCCGATGCACCCGCCGCGCGCGCGCTCGGTCGCTCCGTGTTCGTCGGCTACGAGCGCGCACCGCGGCGCTGGCTGTTCGAGCTCGAGGCCGCCGTGATCCCGCCGGTGCTGCGGGACATCAAGGTCGTGGTCGGTGCGCGCGACCGGATCCGGATCGCGGGTGACAACGGTGCGGGCAAGACGACCCTCATCGGCGCGCTGCTCGCGTCGCACAGGCTGCCCGCCGATCGCGTGCTGTACCTGCCACAGGAGCTCGACGCCGATCTGCGCGGCGAGCTGCGCGCGCTGTCGCCCGACGTTCGTGGCCGCACGCTGTCGCTCGTCGCGGCGCTCGGCGTCGATCCCGATCGCCTGCTCGCCTCGGAGGCGCCATCGCCCGGCGAGCTACGCAAGCTCGCGCTCGCGCTCGGTCTCGGCCGTCACGTGTGGTGCCTCGTGCTCGACGAGCCGACGAACCACCTCGATCTGCCGTCGATCGAGCGCCTCGAGGCAGCGCTCGCCGAGTTCCCGGGCGCGATCGTGCTCGTCACGCACGACGACCAGTTCGCCGCGAGCTGCACCGAGACCACCTGGCACGTCGAAGAGGGTCGGGTCCGCGCGCAGGCGAGCTAACCGGCCGCGATCTGGTACGCACGGGTGTGGACCGTGACCTGCTACCGCTGTTCGAGCGTGTGGAGACCGCGCTCGCCGACACCGAGCGCGAGTACGCGCTGCTGCCGTTCTTCGTGCGCGGCATCGTCAGGCGCGGCTTCGCCCGGCGCACCGGCAAGGACTTCGCGGGCTGGCGCGCGCTGCTCGCCGATGCGCGCGACGGCCGGCAACGTTCCGCGGTCGCCGACGCGCTCGGTGCACTCGCCGAGCACTACCGCGGTGCGCCGGAGCGCGCGCGGCGGGGCAGGGGCGCGACGCCGGCCCAGCTCGCGATCATCGAGGAGCGCTCTCTCGCGCGTGCCGACGCCGCCTCCGCGCTGCGAGCGGCGCTGTCCTGAGCAGATGCATCGAAGCGCGTCGCTTTGAGTGGCGCGCTGGTGGATCACTCGAGAGCCTCCGGTACCCTGGTGGGGTGTCTGACCCGACCGATGACGGCATCTTGCGGCGCCTCGCTCGCGATCAGTGGGTGCGGTTCCACGGAACGCCGCGTGTCACGGTGCTTGCGGGGCAGTCGCGGGCACGTCGCTTCTGGATGGAGTGGGCACGTATCGGCGGCCACGATGCGGTCCTGCTCGACGGCGACGCCGAGCTCGCGGCCGTGCTGCGCGACGCGACCGAGCGGGCTGCGGCCGATCCCACCCGGCCGATCGCGGTCATCGCGCGTGCCGAGACGATCGAGAGCTGGCAGGCGAATGCCCCCGATCGTCTGAAGGCACTCGTCTGCGAAGGAATGCTCGCGATTGCCGAACGATCCGCGGCGGCTTCACCCGGCGTACACATCGACGCGCGCAGTGCGGCGGAGGCCGTGCTCTTCGAGGCGCTCGAAGCGACAGCTGCGACCGCCAATCGGTTCGAGCTCAACGGCAGGCTCGCGGTCACGTTCGGCAACGATGCGGCGGAGGTCGATCTGCTGTCGCGTCGGGATCGGATCGCGATCGAGATCGACGGGTATCATCATTTCACGGATGCGGAGCGCTACCGCCGCGATCGCCGAAAGGATCTGCTGCTTCAGATACAGGGGCTGCTCGTGATCCGCTTGCTCGCCGGCGACGTGATGCGCGAGCCTCTGGTCGCGGTGAGGACGATCTGTCAGGCGCTCGCTTCCCGAGGGGAGTACGAACCAGCATGGTGAGCCATTCGCGGATCGAGACCTTGCTCATCGCGCGTGCACACGGGCAGGCTGTGCCCACGAGCGCACGCGAGCTGACGGCCCCACTCGCGCGCTTCGGGCCGAGCGATCGCCCTGCCGCGGCGTGGCTCCAGGAGCTCGATCGGGTGGCCGCCGAGCTGCGAGGCGCGGTGCTCACCGAGGGTCATCAGCTCGTCGATCCGGAGGAGTTGAGGCGACGCATCGGTCCACATCGCGTCACGACGTGGGCGCAAGTCGCGGATCGCGTCCTGCCAGCGATCGCGCTCGGCCTGCAGGCGGGCGATGCCCGGAGCCTCGGCAAGCTGTCATCTCGTGATGCCTGGGCGGCGGCGATCGTGGCCCGCGCGCGCGGCTTCTGGATAGAAGGCTCGCCGCCTTCAGTGTCCGCGGTATGCGACGCACTCGCGTGGCAGGGGCTCGGCTTGTCGGGCAAGCCGAAGCGGTTACCCGCGGAGGTGCGCGCGCTGTTCTTGCAACGCGAGCTCGCGGTCAGCGCCGGTGCGCATCCGTCGCTCGTGCGGCAGCTCGCCGCCCAGATCGTGTCCGTACCCCGGACCGACGGACGCTCGCTGCGCGACGGCCTCGTGCGAGCGTGGTTGCAGGAACGCGCGATCGGGGCCCCAGTGATGGGCTTCGTCGAGCACGTTCTCGCCAGCGCGCGCGCGGTACGCGATGGCGTGTTCGGCGAGCGCAAGGTGTTCATCTCCGAGGTGTGGCGAGTGCTTCGTCGCGATCCGGCGTTCGCGGAGCTCGCGCTCGACGACTTCAAGCGGCGGCTCGTCTCGGAGCATCGGGCGGGACGGCTCGTGCTCGCACGCGCCGACCTGGTGTCCGCGATGAGCCCGGAGCTGGTCGCGGCGTCGGAGACGGTCGGCGAAGGCGCGAGCTTTCACTTCGTGGTGCGGGAGCAGGCATGACACACGTCACGAATCTGGATGCGGCAGAAATCTCGACCTGGTTGACGCGTATCACGCAGACGATCGATCGGGCCCTGCGCGATCGTGCACGCGAGGAAGCGGTCGCCGCGATCAGTGTGGGCGTGGGCACGAAGGTCGGCCTGCCGGTGCTGGCCCAGCTCGCGTTGCTGGATGATTGCCTGCGCGTCGCGCAGCAGGCCATCGAGGCCGACGGCCGCGTCGAGGCCGACGAGATCGCACGAGTGGCGGATCTGGTGCGCGTCGCGGCGTCGAAGTACTTCTGCGTGCTGCCGCTCTACGACAGCTTCGGCGAGCTGCATGAAGCAGCCGACGTCTCCCGCTTCTTGCGGACGCACCGGAGCGATCGTGGCCCGTTTGGCTACCTCGACGAATCGAGGTGGCGAGGTCTTCAGCTGGTGCGGTTCGTCGAAGAGCACGCACGGAACTCCGCGGCCACCCGTGATCTCGAGCGCATGCTCGCACGCATCATGGACGAGGTCTTTGCGGGCCGCGCCACGGACGTCGAGCGATCCGCCAGGCGCAAGCTGCGCGACCTCTTCGAGCCGCCTGCGAACGACGGCGACGATCCGCGTGTCGTCGCATTCTGCCGCGCCGACGGCCCGGAAGTCTTCTCGTCGGTGGCCCACGGATCGCAGATTCACGTGCGCGATCCGTTCGACGTCGAGTCGATCCATCGCGAGGCGCGGGAGATCTTCCACCAGCAGCTCGAGCGGGCCGCGACGCCCGAGCACGCGCGACACGGACAGGGCCGGACCTTGCTCGTGCTCGGCGAGGCTGGATCGGGCAAGACGCACCTGTTGCGCGCGCTCAGGACTCAGACCCACACCTCCCGGCTCGGTTACGTGGGTTATTTGCAGATGAGCGCCGAGGTCGGCGACTACGCGCGCTATGTGCTGCGCAACTTGATCGATTCGATGGAGTGTCCTTACGATCCGCCGGCGGCGCTCGAATCGGCGCTCGTGTATCTCTCGGACGGGCTGGCCGAAGGACGCGTCGAAATTCCGCTCGACGAGCTCGAGCAGCTGAGGACCGAGGAGCTCGGCCCCGAGCAGCTCGAGGACTTGCTCGGCCGCATGGTGGATCGTGTGGTTCGCACCGAGGGGCTCGAGACGTTCGATACCGATCTCGTGCAGGCGTTGCTGCTGCTCCAGCGGCGCGATCCGGCGGTCCAGCGCCGCGTCGTCAAGTACCTGCGCTGCGAGGCCCTGAATGCGTACGATCGCCGCCTGCTCGGTGGGCTGGCCGCGCGGACCGAGCCCGAGGATCCGCTGCGCACGATCCGTCAGCTCGCGGCGATGATGAACGAGCTGCACATGGCGGCGCTGGTCCTCATGGTCGACCAGCTCGAGGAGACCGTGCCCGACGGACAGACGGTCACCAGGCTGCAGCAGGCATTCGATACGCTGCGTGCGGTCGCGGATTCCGTACCGACCGCGGTCGTCGTGATCGCGTGCCTCGAGGACGTCTACGACGCCGTGCGGCCGAAGCTATCGCGTTCGCTTGTCGATCGGCTCGAGCGCGATCCGGTGCCCGCCCGCCTCACGAGCCAGCGGGAGCCCGAGGACATCGAGGAGATGTTGACGCGCCGGCTCGAGTACCTGTACGGCGCGTTCGATGTCGGCTGGCGCGATGACGAGCCGCTGTTCCCGTTCACGCGCGCGCATGTCGATCGGGTGAGCAAGCTGCGCGCGCGCGATTGCCTCGCGTCGTTCCGCGAGTATCACGCCGCATGCATCGCGGAGCGCCAGATCGTTGCACTCGAGGCACGGCTCGCGCCCGCCGCGCCGGTCGCTGCGCCCGCGCACCCGCCCGAGCTCGAGCGCACATGGAGCGATGCGGTCGCGCGCGCGGAGGAGCCATCGGACGATCCGGACGCGGTGCTCGATCTCGTCGCCGACGGGCTGCGCGGCGCTGCGAGCGAGCTCGGGCTTGCACTAACGGCACGGCGCGAGCGTGATCGGCTCGTGGTCGAAGGATCCGGCGTCGGCACGCGCATCGTCGCACTCTGTAACCGGGCGCCTCAGGGTGGGCATCTCGGGGCTCAGTTCGATGCATTGCGGTCGGCCGCCGTCGGCGGGGCGATTCCGATCGCACTTCGCGGATCGGACTTCGAATTCAAGCCCAAGACCAAGGTATCGCAGCAGCTCGGGGCGTTGCTCGCCGCCGGTGGCCGGCGCGTCACGTACGCGCAGCACGAGCTACGTGCACTGGCCGCGGCCCACGATCTCGCGGGTCACGCAGCCTTTTCAGAGTGGCGACGCGTGGAGCGACCGATCGCCCGGTTAGCGTTCGTGCGCGAGCTGCTCGATCTAGAAGCGGTGAGCGAACAGCCGGCACCGCCGGCGTCACGACTGCCGCCGCCGGCCATCGCGTCGCCGGTGAATCCGCCCGCGAGCACGCAGCCGAGCGCGAACGCGCGCGCGAAGGCCGCTCCGCGCCGAGCATCCGCGCCGGTCCTGACAGCCGATCCGGATCAGATTCGCCTGGGCGCCACGACCACGCTGCGGGCGGAGCCTGTGGCGATCGCCGTCGAGCAGATCAAGACGCACATCACGTTCCTCGGCGGCACCGGTAGCGGCAAGACAACCGCCGCGCTCTCGGTCGTGGAGCAGTTGCTCGAGCGCGGGATCTCGGTCCTGCTCGTCGATCGTAAGGGCGATCTCGCGCGTTATGCGAGCCGCACGTGGTGGTCGCAGCCGGCGCCTGCGCCGGATCTGCAGCGCAAAGCTGCGCTCGCCGAGCATGTGAGAGTCGCGCTGTACACACCAGGTAATGGGCAAGGGCGTCCGCTCCGCTTGCCGCTGATCCCGGCCCTCGCCGATGCCACGCCGCAAGAGCGTACACAGCTCGCGCAGTTCGCGGCGAACGCCCTCGGCGCGATGATGGGCTACAACGCCAAGAGCAGCACGCACAACGCTCGCCGGTCCGTGCTCCAGCGTGCCATCCAGCTCCATGGGGATGACGGCGAGGTCTCGCTCGACGCCTTGATCGAGACGATCGATCGACCCGATCCGGAGCTATTCCGCTCGGTGGGGTCGTTGCAACGGCACTTCGCCGGGCTCTCGGAGAACCTGCAGACGCTGCGGATCCAGCGCGGTCCACTCTTGGCCGGAGACGGCGACGCGCTAGATGTGGCCGAGCTGCTACCCCCGCGCGGCGATCGGCCTCGGCTCACGATCATCAACACGTCCGCCCTGAGCGAGGTGTCGCTCTTACAATTCTGGATCTCGCGGCTCTTGATCGAGCTGGCGCGGCTTGGCCGCAGACGGCCCAGCAAGACGCTCCAGGCCGCGGTGTTCTTCGACGAGGCGGATACGTACGTTCCAGCGACCGGCGCGCCACCGACGAAGGAGCCGATGTTCGACCTCCTGCGCCGCGCACGATCGACCGGGATCGGTGTGCTTCTGGCGACCCAGAATCCAGGCGATTTCGACTACAAGGCGCGTGACAACATCGCGACCTGGCTGGTCGGCAAAGTCGCGCAGGAGCGCGCGATCGACAAGATGCGCAACTTGCTTGCCAGCTATCCAAATGTCGGGCCGCGCCTGGCGACGCAACCCACCGGACACTTCTTCGTGCTCAGCAACGGCGAGGCCCGAGAGGTCAAGTGCGACCGCTCGCTGATGAGCACGGAGCAGCTCGCCGAGCAGGAGGTCGCCGAGCTCGCTCGCGCCACCGAGGCGATCTGAATCAGACCGTCCGGCGCATGACGACCGCAGAGGACCGGCAGAGCGAGGCGAACTGCGTCGTCTGCCGGATCGGACAAGGACCGAACGCCAGGCACCCCTCTGGCGGAACGTGCGCGACGCGGTAAACAGGGCCTGTGGTCCCGCTGTCCGTCCTCGATCTCGCGCACGTCGTCCAGGGCTCGACGCCCGCGCAGGCGCTCGCCAACACCGTCTCCCTCGCGCAGCACGTCGAGCGCCTCGGCTACCAGCGCTTCTGGCTCGCCGAGCACCACAACATGGCTGGCATCGCGAGCGCCGCGACGAGCGTGGTGATCGGTCACGTCGCAGGCCACACGACATCGATCCGGGTCGGTGCAGGCGGCATCATGCTGCCGAACCACTCGCCACTCGTGATCGCCGAGCAGTTCGGCACGCTCGAAACCCTCTACCCCGGCCGCATCGATCTCGGCCTGGGCCGCGCCCCCGGCACCGACCAGCGCACGATGCTCGCGATGCGCCGAGACCCGCAGAGTGCAGAAGACTTCCCGCAGGACGTGGTCGAGCTGCGCGCGCTCCTCGGGCCCGTGCAGCCCGGCCAGTCGCTGCGCGCGATTCCCGGCGCTGACACGAACGTGCCGCTGTGGATCCTCGGCTCCTCGCTGTTCGGCGCCCAGCTCGCCGCCGCGCTCGGTCTGCCGTACGCGTTCGCGTCGCACTTCGCGCCCGCCGCGCTGCTGGAGGCCCTCGCGATCTATCGCCAGCGCTTCCGCCCGTCCGAGCAGCACGCGCGCCCGCACGCGATGGTCGCGGTCAATGTCATCTGCGCCGACACGGACGCCGAGGCACGGCGCCTGTTCACCTCGATCCAGCAGACGTTCGCGAACATGATGCGCGGCACGCGCGGCAAGCTCTCGCCGCCGATCGACGACATCGAGGCGTACTGGTCGCCGGCCGAGAAGGCGCAAGCCTCCGCGATGCTTCAGCGCTCGTATGTGGGGACGCCCGCGACGGTCCGCGCGGGGCTGGAGGCCGTCGTCGCCGAGACGGGCGCGGACGAGCTGATCGTCGCGACCTCGGTCTACGATCACGCGGCGCGCCTCCGCTCGTACGAGCTGCTCGCCGACGCCGTGCGCTGACGTGCTGGTCGCGCGGATGGAACGTTTCTGTTACCAGAGGAACGGCACCAGCCTGCGCTTCACGCGCCGGCAGTACTCGTCGTAGCCCGCGAGCTCGGTGACGAGCAGCTCCTCCTCGGCACGCAGGCGCCACACGATCACCGCCACGAGCAGCGCGACCGGAGCGAGCCCCCACCACGAGCCGAGTGCCGGCGGCGTACCGGCGAGCATCACGATCGCGCCGCTGTACATCGGGTGGCGCACCACGGCGTACGGGCCGGTCGAGACGACCTGCTGGGCCGCCTCGACCTCGACGACGGCCGACGTGTACGTGTTCGCGCGAAACACGAAGAACACGATGCCGAGCCCGATGACGACGAGCGCGTTCATCGCGATCGCGAGCTCGCCGGGAACGCGCGACCAGCCATACCGATGATCGAGCGCCGAGATCACGAAGATCGCGAGGAACGACAGGCCGGCGAGACTCTGGATGATCTTCTGGCCGATGCCGGGCTCGGCGGTCGGCCCGCCCTTCACGCGGCGGGCGAGTAGCGCGGGATCGCGGCGCGCGAGATCGATCGTGATCGCGACGATGCAGCCGATGAACACCGCCAGGTACACCCACGCCTCGCGGTACTCGAGCGTACCGGCAGGGAGGAACAGCGCGGCCGCCATCGCGGCGACCAGGACCGCGAGGCCCGCGCCCGCCTGGAACAGCAGCATGCTCGTCGATGCTCGGCCGGTCACGTCTCCAGCATGCCTCACCAGCGTACGCGTGACGACCGCCGGGATGGCGAGTGCGAAACGGTGCTAAAGACCGAGCGTCCCCGGAACGCTTACCGATGAGGCCCGTTTCACCCGCCATCGTCGTGCTCGGCATGCACCGCAGCGGCACGAGCTGCATTGCCGGCATGCTCGCGGCGGGCGGTGCGGCGTCGGCAGGCGAGGCGATCCGCAACTGGGACAACGCGCGCGGTCATCACGAGATGCTCGACGTGGTCCGCCTGAACGAGGCGGTGCTCGCGCACAGCGGCGGTCACTGGCTGGCAGCGCCGGCCGAGGTGCGCTGGACCGCCGAGCACGCTGCTGCACGCGATCGGCTCCTGCGGGCCCGCATCGCTGGACGCCCGGCGCTGCTCAAGGATCCGCGGATGCTGCTGGCGCTGCCGTTCTGGCGCGCATCGCAGGTGCCGTATCAGGTGATCGGCGTCGTGCGGCACCCGCTCGCGGTCGCGCGCTCGCTCGAGAGCTGGCGCGGCATGCCGCTCGCCGAGGGCATCGCGCTGTGGTCGGCGCACGATCGCGTGCTCGCCGCCGATCACGCGCGCCATGGCTATCCGCTCGTCGACTTCGAGGCACCCAAGGCGGCGGTCGTCGCGGCGGTCGTCGCGGCCTGTACGTCGCTCGCGCGCGTGCTCGACGAGACGGCGGTCGCCGGCGCGTACGAGGAGTCCCTCGTGCATCACGATATCGCCGACGCACCGGCGATGGCCGAGCTCGAGGACGCGGTCGCGCTGTACACGCGGCTCGCCACGGCGGCGCGTGACCGGGGGCTCGTCGGTCCCGGCCCGCCGCTCGCGCGCCGTGCATTCCCGCGCGCGGAGCTCGCGGCACTCGCGCGCTGCCTGGCCGACGGTGATGTCGCCGCCGCACTCGACCCGGTACGGGCGGCGCTCGCAGCGGTCGTGGATGCGGCGGCCGTCCTGGTCCCGGTCGTGACCGCGCTCGTCGGCCACCGCGCGCATGCCGAGGCGCGCCAGCTGATCGCGGAGCACGCGGCGGCTCTCGATGCGGGGCTCGCCGATCTGCTGGCTGCGAAGGTGTCGCTCGCGATGGGCGATGCGCCGGCCGCCGTGCGGCACCTCGAAGCAGCGTGCGCGGTCGAACGACCGTACTTCCAGGCGCGCCACTTGCTGCCACAGGCGCTGCGCGCGGCGGGCCGTCGTGCAGAGGCGCGGGTGGCGCTGGAGCGAGTCACGGGCGAGGCGCTGTATCCACACGGCCCGCTGGCGACGCTGGCCGAGTGGAGCTGGCTCGACGGCGATCGCGGGGCTGCGCTCGTCGAGATGCAGCGCGCGATCGAGGCGGCTCCGCTCCATCGTCGTGGCCGCTTGCGGACCCGTCGCGCCGAGTGGCTGCTCGCGCGAGGTGATCGCAGTGCCGCACGTGGCGAGCTGCTGGCCGCGATCGACGAGGACCCAGGCTACGGCCGCAGCCGCGAGGTCCTCGCGAGCCTCGGCTGAAGGTCGCTGCTGCACCGTGCGGGTGCTTCGTGATACATCGCGACTCGCCATGAGAGGCCTCGCACTCGCCGTCTTGCTCGTCGGCTGTGGTCACCCCAGCCTGGGCACCGATGGCGGCGGCGAGACGGGAGGTAGCGACGCGGGCGCCGACACCGGCGCGACGGCCGACGCGTACCTCGGCGACGCGAACCCCGGTGGCGATGGCGGGGACGCGGACGGCGGCATGGGTGACGCCGGCACCGGCGACGCCGGCACCGGGATGGACGGCACTACCGGCGACGCCGGGATGCCCGATGCGTGCGGGCTCGCCGTGTGCGCGCAGTCATTCTCGAGCGGCACCGATGGCGCCGCACTGGCGGTCGCCGTCGACGGTGCCAACAACGTCTATATCGCGGGGCTGGCGGAGAGCGATCTGGTCTTCGGTACGCACACGGTCTTCCAGATCGGCGCGCGCGACGCGTTCGTCGTCTCGTTCGCCGCGGATGGCTCGTATCGGTGGGCGAAGCGCTGGGGGCATTCGACCACGCTCGTCGGCGCCTATGGCATCGCCGTGGATGCGAGTAACAACATCTACATCGTCGGCGGCATGACCGGTTCGATCGACTTCGGCGGCGGGGCTGTCGGCTCCGCGGGCATGTTCGTCGCGAGCTTCGAGCAGGATGGCACCTATCGCTGGGCGCGAGGAGACGGAGGCAACAGCGGCCTGCTCGGCGTCGCGGTCGCCGACGGCACCGTGTACGGCATCGGCCGCTTCCTCGGCTCGGTGACGTTCTCGCCGCAGACGACGCTGACCAGTGCGGGTGCGGAGGATGTCGTGGTCGCGGCCTTCGACGCTGCGACCGGTGCGTGCTCGTGGGCGCGCCGCGTCGGGACGGCGGCGACCGATACCGAGGGTGGCATCGCCGCGCGGGCAGGCTCGATCGCGTTCACGATGTCGAGTGGCGCGGTCGGCACCGGTGAGCGGCTCGTCAGCTGGACCTCGGCAGGCGCCGACCGCTGGGACACCCCGCTGCCGGCGGCGCTCGATCTGCGCGGCGTGTCCGTCGATGCGGCCGGCACGGTGTACGTGAGCGGCCTGCATCGCGGCGGTATCGATACGGTCTCCGGCGCGCCGTACGTCGATGGCGACAACGAGTACGTGCACGCATACGCCGATGGCGGCGCGAGTCAGTGGTCGTGGACGTTGCCGGAGTCGCCGGCTCGCACGGTGAGCGCGATCCCACTCACGCCATCGGCGTTCGATCCGGCGCACGACCTCGTGCTCGCCGGTACGTACGACGGCACGCTGTACACCGGCGCCGCGACGCTCGCGAACGGCAAGGCGACCGTCTTCCTCGCGACGTTCGAGGGCGACGGCACGCCGGTCTCCGCCCGGCGTTTCGACGATGCGAGCACGACCGCGAACGAGTGGGTGCACGGGGTCGCGATCGACGGCACCGGCACGACGTACGTGGTCGGGCAGTACTACGGCACGCCGAACTTTGGCGACGGCGCACTGCCGTTCGCATCGCAGGGTGGCGTGATGGTCCTGCGCATCGCGCCGTGACGTCCACGAGCCCCGCGGAGCACGAGACGGTCGTCCGCAGTGTCGGTCCGGCGCCGGTGCGGCTCGTCGACCATGCAAAGGCGCACCTCGTCGTGGTGCCGGTCGCCGAGATCGGCGGCCTGATCGCGGGCGGTGCGGTCTCGATCGGCGGGCGCACGGGGCGGATCGCCGACCTCGTGCGATCCGGCGACGTCGTCGCGGTCGCCGCGAGCGCGGTCCACGGTCTGGCGCCGCAGCCCATGCCGCTCGTCATCGCGCACGAGGACGACGACCTGCTCGTGTGCGAGAAGCCCGCCGGCATGCACGTGCATCCGCTCGGGGCCCATCGCGAGGGCACCCTGCTGAACGGCCTCTTGTGGCACTGCGGCGCGCGGCCCGGCGAGCCGTGGGGACGGTGGCGGCCGCGCCCCCTGCATCGGCTCGATCGTGCCGCGAGCGGGCTGATCGCGATCGGCAAGCACGCGGCGATCCACGACAGCGTTCGCGGCATGTTCGCGGGCAAGGCGATCGAGCGGCGCTACCGTGCGGTCGTGCACGGCCGCCTCGACGCCGCGTCCGGAACCATCGACGCTCCGCTCGGACGCGATCCGGACTGCGACTACCGGCGCGCGATCGTCCCCATCGAGCGCGGCGGTCAGCGCGCGGTGACGCACTGGACACGGATCACCGAGGCCGGCGAGCGCACGCTGCTCGAGCTCGTGCTCGAGACCGGTCGCACCCATCAGATCCGCGCCCATCTCGCGAGCATCGGCCACCCGATCGTCGGCGACACCCTCTACGCGGCGACCGGCGATCGCCAGAGCTCCGCGAGCGCGATCGCGTTGCACGCGACCGAGCTGCGCCTGCGCCGTCCGCGCACGGGCGAGGAGCTCGTCTGCACCTCGCGCGCCCCGTTCAGCCCGTGAGCGAGCGCGCGACCAGGTGCGCGAGCAGATCGATCTCGTCGGGCGGTGCTCGCCGGGTCACGAGGTGATCGTCGAACGAGGCGTCCGGCGCGCGCTGCCGGATCTGGGCGAGGGCGAGCTCGAAGTTTCTCGTCGAGTGCGGGGTCACGGCCGCACCGAGCGCGTCGTAGTGCGCGTGGCGCTCGGCCACGAGCCACGGCGTCGCGCCGGGTGCCGCGAACAGGTAGAGCACGGCCTCGCTGTCGGCGCTGCGAGTCGTCACCGTGGTGGTCGTCTTCTTGTTCATCAGGAGACCGCCGGTGAGCACGGCGCGCGCCGGTGCGAAGCGCTTCTGCGTCACGGTCTCGCTGGCCTCGGTCCGGGTGCGATGGACGGCGCGCACGAGCGCCGTGATCTCGTGCCAGGGCAGCCGCGCCCCCGCACCCTCGGTGGCGACGAGTGCGTCCTCGTCGAAGCGAAACCGGCGGACCTGCTGCATGGCGTCCGACGCGACGATCTCCGAGGACTCGCACAGCATCGCGCCGTGCCCCCGCGCCAGCAGCCCCGCCACACACGCGTGAGCGTTCGCGGCGTCCGGGGTCGAGAGGACGACCACCGGGACGCCCGCGTTGAGCTTGAGGCGCTGGTCGTACGCGACCGTACCGAGGCTCGCCGCGAGCGCTCGAGCTTCGTCCTCGACGGAGGTGCCGAGTCGCGTGATCGCGACGATGTACAGCGTGGACGGTGCCAACGGGATCAACTCTGCCATGCTAGCTTGTCACGGTGCTCATCGCCGTCGAGCGGCTGCTGATCAAGCTGCGCCAGCCGGCGTCGCGTGCCGGCGAGCTCAACGCGCTGCGCGAGCGCCTCCGCGCCGAGCTCGCCGCCGAGGTCTCCGACGAGGAGCGCGCCCTCGCTCGCACGGTGCTCGCACGCAAGCTCGCGGTGAGCGACGAGCTGCGCGCGGTCTCGTCGTGCCGCACGTGCGCGACCGGGCAGCCGTGGCCGCGCGGTCACTACGATGGCGGCGATTGCTGCTCCGGGGTCACCGCGGATCT